>NZ_JBEXQW010000003.1:0-272991 GCF_040612775.1 Streptomyces sp. NPDC006339 | reverse complement strand
CCGTCAACACGATGGTCGACCAGCTCTCGGCGTTCGGCTCCGAGGTGACCCGGGTGGCGCGGGAGGTCGGCGTCGAGGGTCTGCTCGGTGGTCAGGCCGAGGTGCCGGGTGCGGCGGGTACGTGGAAGGACCTCACCGACTCGGTGAACACGGCGTTCCGCAACCTCACCGGCCAGGTGCGGGACATCGCGCAGGTGACGACGGCGGTCGCCAATGGTGATCTGTCGCAGAAGGTCACGGTGGACGTGGCCGGCGAGATGCTGGAGCTGAAGAACACCGTCAACACGATGGTGTCGCAGCTCTCGTCGTTCGCCGACCAGGTGACGCGGATGGCCCGGGACGTGGGCACGGAGGGCCGGCTCGGCGGTCAGGCCCGGGTGGACGGCGTGTCCGGGCGGTGGCGTGAGCTCACCGACTCGGTGAACTTCATGGCCGGCAACCTCACCTCGCAGGTGCGGCAGATCGCTCAGGTGACGACGGCCGTGGCGCGCGGTGACCTGTCGCAGAAGATCGACGTGGACGCGCGCGGCGAGATCCTGGAGCTGAAGAACACCATCAACACGATGGTGGACCAGTTGTCCGCGTTCGCCGACCAGGTGACGCGGGTGGCCCGTGAGGTGGGCACGGACGGGCGGCTCGGCGGTCAGGCGCAGGTGCCGGGCGTGGCCGGTGTGTGGCGGGACCTGACCGACTCGGTGAACGGCATGGCCGGGAACCTGACGGCGCAGGTGCGCAACATCGCGCAGGTCGCGACCGCGGTGGCGCGGGGTGACCTGTCGCAGAAGATCGACGTGGACGCGCGCGGCGAGATCCTGGAGCTGAAGAACACCCTCAACACGATGGTGGACCAGTTGTCCAGCTTCGCGGACCAGGTGACGCGGGTGGCCCGCGAGGTGGGCACGGAGGGCATCCTGGGCGGTCAGGCCGAGGTGCAGGGGGTCTCCGGCACCTGGAAGGACCTGACCCAGTCCGTGAACTCGATGGCGAACAACCTGACCTTCCAGGTCCGCAACATCGCCGAGGTCACCACGGCGGTGGCGCGCGGCGATCTGTCGAAGAAGATCACCGTCGACGCCAAGGGCGAGATCCTGGAGCTGGTGACGACCGTCAACACGATGGTCGACCAGCTCTCGAACTTCGCCGACGAGGTGACGCGGGTGGCCCGCGAGGTGGGCACCGAGGGCATCCTCGGCGGTCAGGCCCGGGTGCGCGGGGTGACCGGCATCTGGAAGGACCTGAGCGACAACGTCAACCTGATGGCCAACAACCTGACGAGTCAGGTGCGGAACATCTCCCGGGTGTCGGCGGCGGTCGCCAACGGCGATCTGACGAAGAAGGTCACCGTCGAGGCGCGCGGCGAGGTCGCCGAGCTCGCCGACACCGTCAACACGATGGTGACGACGCTGTCGTCGTTCGCCGACGAGGTCACGCGCGTGGCGCGCGAGGTGGGCACCGACGGCATCCTGGGCGGCCAGGCGCGGGTACCGGGCGTCTCGGGCACCTGGAAGGACCTGACCGACTCGGTGAACGGCATGGCCGACAACCTGACCGGTCAGGTGCGGCAGATCGCGGCCGTCACGACGGCCATCGCCAAGGGCGACCTCACGAAGAAGATCGACATCGACGCCCGGGGCGAGATCCAGGAGCTCAAGAGCACCATCAACACGATGGTCGACCAGCTCTCGAACTTCGCGGAGGAGGTCACGCGCGTGGCCCGCGAGGTGGGCACGGACGGACAGCTCGGCGGTCAGGCGCGGGTGCGGGACGTGGACGGCACCTGGCGGGACCTGACCGAGTCGGTGAACGAGATGGCCGGGAACCTGACCCGTCAGGTGCGCGCGATCGCGGCCGTCGCCACGGCGGTGACGCGCGGCGATCTCAACCTGAAGATCGACGGTGTCGACGCGGCGGGCGAGATCCAGGCCCTCCAGGAGAACATCAACACGATGATCGCCAACCTGCGGGACACCACCCTCGCCAACGAGGAGCAGGACTGGCTGAAGGGCAACCTGGCCCGCATCTCCGGTCTGATGCAGGGCAGGCGGGACCTCGACGACGTGGCCTCGCTGATCATGAGCGAGCTGACGCCGGTGGTCTCCGCGCAGCACGGCGCCTTCTTCGTGGCGATGCCGACCGGTGCCGGAGGCGGCGACGGCGAACCGCTGGGCGAGGGCGAGGGCTCGTACGAGCTGCGGATGCGCGGCAGTTACGGCTACTCCGCCGGTTCCATGCCGACCTCGTTCCGGCCGGGCGAGACGCTCATCGGGACGGCCGCGGAGGAGAAGCGGACCATCCAGGTCAACGTGCCGCCGGGCTACCTGAAGATCTCCTCCGGCCTCGGGGAGGCCGCGCCGGCCCATGTGATCGTGCTGCCGGTGCTGTTCGAGGGCCGTGTCCTCGGGGTGATCGAGCTGGCCTCCTTCCAGCCGTTCACGCAGATCCAGCGGGACTTCCTCAACCAGATCGCCGAGCTGATCGCGACCACGGTCAACACCATCAGCGTCAACACCCGTACCGAGGTGCTGCTCCAGCAGTCGCAGGAGCTCACCGAGCAGTTGCGGGAGCGTTCGGCGGAGCTGGAGCACCGGCAGAAGGAGCTGCAGAACTCCAACGCCGAACTGGAGGAGAAGGCGGAGCTGCTCGCCCGTCAGAACCGGGACATCGAGGTGAAGAACACCGAGATCGAGGAGGCCCGGCAGGTTCTGGAGGAGCGCGCCGAACAGCTCGCGGTCTCCATGCGCTACAAGTCCGAGTTCCTGGCCAACATGTCGCACGAGCTGCGCACCCCGCTCAACTCGCTGCTGATCCTGGCCAAGTTGCTCGCCGACAACGCCGACGCGAACCTGACGCCCAAGCAGGTCGAGTTCGCGGAGACCATCCACGGCGCCGGGTCCGACCTGCTCCAGCTCATCAACGACATCCTGGACCTGTCGAAGGTCGAGGCGGGCAAGATGGACGTCTCGCCGACCCGGATCGCGCTGGTGCAGTTGGTCGACTACGTGGAGGCCACCTTCCGGCCGCTGACCGCGGAGAAGGGGCTCGACTTCTCGGTGCGGGTCTCGCCCGAGCTGCCGGCCACGCTGCACACCGACGAGCAGCGGCTGCTCCAGGTGCTGCGGAACCTGCTGTCGAACGCGGTGAAGTTCACCGACACCGGCGCGGTGGAGCTGGTGATCCGGCCGGCGGGCGCCGACGTGCCGCAGTCGATCCGGGAGCAGCTCCTGGAGGCCGGGACGCTGCGCGACCCGGCGGCCGAGATGATCGCGTTCTCGGTGACCGACACCGGCATCGGCATCGCGGCCGGCAAGATGCGGGTGATCTTCGAGGCGTTCAAGCAGGCCGACGGCACCACCAGCCGCAAGTACGGCGGTACGGGCCTGGGCCTGTCGATCAGCCGGGAGATCGCGCGTCTGCTCGGCGGCGAGATCTACGCGGCGAGCGAGCCGGGCCGCGGCTCGACCTTCACCCTGTACCTGCCGCTGAGCCCCATCGAGCCCGCGCCCTCGGGGCAGGGCGGCGAGCAGCAGGACCCGGAGGACCGCCACGGCCAGGAGCACGAGATCGCCGAGGGGCTGGTGCACTTCGCACCCGCACCGGTGCGCTCCGAGGCCCGGTCCGGTGCCGGTGCGCTGTTCCGGCACCGCCGCAAGGCGGTGGAGCAGCGCGCCCAGGTGCCCGGGCAGCCCGCCAAGGACGGGCAGGGCGCGGCCGAGGAGCGGCCGGAGCCCGATCCGCGCCCGACGTTCTCGTTCGCGGGCGAGAAGGTGCTCATCGTCGACGACGACATCCGCAATGTGTTCGCGCTCACCAGCGTGCTCGAACAGCACGGCCTGGCGGTCCTGTACGCGGAGAACGGCCGGGAGGGCATCGAGGTCCTGGAGCAGCACGACGACGTGTCGGTGGTGCTGATGGACATCATGATGCCGGAGATGGACGGGTACGCGACGACCAGCGCGATCCGGCGGATGCCGCAGTTCGCGGGGCTGCCGATCGTCGCGCTGACGGCCAAGGCGATGAAGGGCGACCGGGAGAAGGCCATCGAGTGCGGGGCCTCCGACTACGTCACCAAGCCGGTCGACCCCGATCACCTGCTGACGGTGATGGAGCAGTGGATGCGGGGCGAGGGCCGCTGACGGGGCCGCCCTCCCGCCCCGTAAGGGGAACGCCGTCCGGCGGACCGTCGCCATCCGGGTGTGAGAGTCCGCCGGACGGGGAACCTTCTGGTCTCCCGCCGCGTTCGACGTACGGGCACGTGAGTGCGTGCTCTGTGACAATGCGGTGACAGGGTGTGGTGACGGGCGGGGTGCGGCTACGATGACCGGCACAAGGACGGACGGCGCATGGGAGTCGTCTTCTGGGGCGGCGCCCGGTGCTTCCCCCGGCTCGCAGAGCCTGAGGGAGCCAGTGCCGGGGCGAGGAGGACGGGGCATGGTGCAGAAGGCCAAGATCCTCCTGGTCGATGACCGGCCGGAGAATCTGCTGGCGCTGGAGGCCATTCTCTCCGCGCTCGATCAGACGCTGGTGCGGGCATCGTCCGGGGAGGAAGCGCTCAAGGCGCTGCTGACCGACGACTTCGCGGTCATCCTGCTGGACGTCCAGATGCCCGGCATGGACGGATTCGAGACGGCCGCGCACATCAAGCGGCGGGAGCGGACCCGGGACATCCCGATCATCTTCCTGACCGCCATCAACCACGGCCCCCACCACACCTTCCGGGGGTACGCGGCGGGCGCGGTCGACTACATCTCCAAGCCCTTCGACCCGTGGGTGCTGCGCGCCAAGGTGTCGGTCTTCGTCGATCTGTACATGAAGAACTGCCAGCTCCGCGAGCAGGCCGCGCTGCTGCGCCTTCAGCTCGAGGGCGGGGCGAACGGCGGCCAGGGCAGCCAGTCGGCGGGCCTGCTCGCCGAGCTGTCCGCCCGCCTCGCCGCGGTCGAGGAGCAGGCGGAGGCGCTGTCGAAGCAGCTCGACGACGACTCCGCCGACGCGGCCGCCGTCGCCACCGCCGCGCATCTGGAGCGCAAGCTCACCGGACTGCGCCGTGCCCTCGACGCGCTGGAGCCCGGCACGGGCGCCACGCCGTCCCTGCCCTCGCAGAGCTGACGAGCCGGAGCCGACGGGAGCCGGGGCCGGCCGGAGCCGGAGCTGACCGGAGCCGGAGCTGACCGAGCCGGAGCCGGCGGGAGCTGACGCGCGGTCACCCGGTCGGCGCCGGCCGTGAGCGGGTGTCAGTTCCGTGCTGTCGTACGAGCGACACGAACGGGTGAGCTGTCTCCACGGCGGTGTACACCGGTAACCTCAGCATCATGGCCTCACGTACGTCCGGCAAGGGTTCCCAGGGCACGGCGGGCACCGCGAAGCCGCGCGCCGGCCGTACGACCGGCACCGCGAAGAAGGCGGCGGCCGCGAAGTCCCCCGCCAAGCCTCCCGCGAAGAAGGCGCCGGCCAAGAAGGCCGCGCCCGCCAAGCGCGCCCCCGCGCGCAAGACCGCGGCGAAGAAGGCCGCGCCCCGCCCGGCGCCGTCCCCGACCGGGGGCGTCTACCGGCTGGTGCGCGGCGTCTGGCTCGGCCTGGCCCACGGGGTGGGCGCGGTGTTCCGGGGGATAGGGCGCGGCGCGAAGGGCCTCGACCCGGCCCACCGCAAGGACGGACTCGCCCTGCTGCTGCTCGGTGTCGCCCTGATCGTCGCCGCCGGGACCTGGTCGAATCTGCGCGGGCCCGTCGGCGACCTGGTCGAGATGCTGGTCACCGGCGCCTTCGGGCGGCTCGACGTGCTCGTCCCGCTGCTGGTCGGCGCGATCGGCGTGCGGCTGATCCTCTATCCGGAGAAGCCGGAGGCCAACGGCCGGATCGTCATCGGCCTGTCCGCGCTGGTCATCGGCGTCCTCGGGCAGGTCCACATCGCGTGCGGCTCGCCCGGCCGCGGCGACGGCACCGAGGCCATGCAGGACGCGGGCGGGCTCATCGGCTGGGCCGCGTCCCAGCCCCTCGTCTTCATGATGGGCGAGGTCCTCGCGGTGCCGATGCTGGTGCTGCTCACGATCTTCGGTCTGCTCGTCGTCACCGCCACCCCCGTCAACGCCATCCCGCAGCGGCTGCGCGCCCTCGGCGCCCGCCTCGGCCTCGTGGAGGCCGCCTACGAGCCGGACGAGGCCGTCGGCCACGACCCGTACGGCCACGACGCGTACGGCGACGACTGGCGCGACGGCGAGACCCGGCCGGTGCGCCCGGCCCGCCGCCGCGGCTCCGCCGCCGGCCAGGACTACGACCCGGACACCGCGGAGGCCGCCGCCCTGGAGCGGCGCGGCCGCCGGCGCCGTACCCCGCCCGCGTCCGCCTTCGACACCGGCGGCCTCGACCCGGTCGACGTGGCCGCCGCGGCGGCCGCCGCCCTCGACGGAGCCGTCCTCAACGGCATGCCGCCGTCCCCGGTCGTCGCCGACCTGACCCGGGACATCACCGCCGAGCGGGCCGCCGCCGTGGCCGGCACGGACACGGCCCCCGACACCGCGCCCGCCCCGCCGTCCCCGTCCCCCGCGCCGGTGCCCGGTGCGCGGGGCGCCGCCAAGGAGCGGCCGGGCGGCGGGCCCGCCGGGGGAGTGCCCGACCTGACGAAGCCGGCGCCCGAGCCCACCGAGCTGCCGGCGCGGGCCGAGCAGCTCCAGCTCTCCGGCGACATCACGTACGCCCTGCCCTCCATGGACATGCTGGAGCGCGGCGGGCCGGGCAAGACCCGCAGCGCCGCCAACGACGCCATCGTCGAGTCGCTCACCAACGTCTTCGCGGAGTTCAAGGTCGACGCGGCCGTCACCGGCTTCACCCGCGGTCCGACGGTCACCCGCTACGAGGTGGAGCTCGGCCCGGCCGTCAAGGTCGAGAAGATCACCGCGCTCACCAAGAACATCGCGTACGCGGTGGCGAGCCCCGACGTGCGGATCATCTCGCCGATTCCGGGCAAGTCCGCGGTCGGCATCGAGATCCCGAACACCGACCGCGAGATGGTCAAGCTCGGCGACGTGCTGCGGCTGGCCGAGGCGGCGGAGGACGACCATCCGATGCTGGTCGCGCTCGGCAAGGACGTCGAGGGCGGCTATGTGATGGCCAACCTGGCGAAGATGCCGCACATCCTGGTCGCCGGAGCCACCGGCTCCGGCAAGTCCTCGTGCATCAACTGCCTGATCACCTCCGTGATGATAAGAGCGACCCCGGAGGACGTCCGGATGGTCCTCGTCGACCCCAAGCGGGTCGAGCTCACCGCGTACGAGGGCATCCCGCACCTGATCACGCCGATCATCACCAACCCGAAGCGGGCCGCCGAGGCGCTGCAGTGGGTCGTGCGCGAGATGGACCTGCGCTACGACGACCTGGCCGCGTTCGGCTTCCGGCACATCGACGACTTCAACCAGGCGATCCGGGACGGCAAGGTGCAGCCGCCGCCGGGCAGCGAGCGCGAGCTCCAGCCGTACCCGTACCTGCTGGTGATCGTCGACGAGCTCGCCGACCTGATGATGGTCGCGCCGAGGGACGTCGAGGACGCGATCGTGCGCATCACCCAGTTGGCCCGCGCGGCCGGCATCCACCTGGTGCTGGCCACCCAGCGGCCCTCCGTGGACGTCGTCACGGGCCTGATCAAGGCGAACGTGCCCTCCCGGCTCGCCTTCGCCACCTCCTCGCTCGCCGACAGCCGCGTCATCCTCGACCAGCCCGGCGCCGAGAAGCTGATCGGCAAGGGCGACGGACTGTTCCTGCCGATGGGCGCGAACAAGCCGATCCGCATGCAGGGCGCCTTCGTCACCGAGCACGAGGTCGCCGGCGTCGTCCAGCACTGCAAGGATCAGATGGCGCCCGTCTTCCGGGACGACGTCACCGTCGGCACCAAGCAGAAGAAGGAGATCGACGAGGAGATCGGCGACGACCTCGACCTGCTGTGCCAGGCCGCCGAGCTGGTCGTCTCCACCCAGTTCGGCTCCACCTCGATGCTCCAGCGCAAGCTGCGCGTCGGCTTCGCGAAGGCCGGCCGGCTGATGGACCTGATGGAGTCCCGCAACATCGTCGGCCCGAGCGAGGGTTCGAAGGCGCGGGACGTGCTGGTCAAGCCGGACGAACTGGACGCGGTGCTCGCCGTCATCCGGGGGGAGGACGGGGCCTGAGGGGCGGCGGGAGCAAGGGCTGCCGTAACGAGACCTGGCCGAGACTCACTCGTAAGGGAACGTGGGCAACCGTTTCCCTTGGGCGTACGTCAAGTTGGAGGGAGGGAAAGCACCATGTCCCAGCCTCATGGCGTACAAACGACGCCCGCCCGGTTGCCCCACCCTTTCGTACCACCCATAGACTGAACGTCCAGCAGGTGGCTACACGCTCGAAAGGCGCTCTCGTGTCCATCGGCAACTCCCCCGAATCCCCCGAGGACGACCGGAACTTCCCGGCAGATGACCGGGATTCGATCGGTCGCGCCCTCCAGCAGGCCCGTGTCGCCGCCGGTCTCACCGTCGAAGAGGTCAGTGCCTCCACCCGGGTGCGCGTCCCGATCGTGCACGCCATCGAGGAGGACGACTTCTCGCGCTGCGGCGGCGACGTCTACGCCCGCGGCCACGTCCGCACGCTCGCGCGTGCCGTGGGGCTCGATCCGGCACCGCTGGTCGAGCAGTACGACGCCGCGCACGGCGGTCGGCCCGCGCCCACCCCGGCCGCCCCCCTCTTCGAGGCGGAACGCATCCGCCCCGAGCCCCGCCGCCCCAACTGGACCGCCGCCATGGTCGCCGCGATCGTGGCCGTCGTCGGCTTCGTCGGTTTCACCATGTTCAACGGGACCTCGGGGCAGGCGGGCCCCCAGTCGGTCGCGGAGGGGCCCGCACCGGTCACCAAGACCACCGCCCCCAAGCCCAAGCCCGTCAAGCCCGACCCCAAGCCCGTGCCCTCCGAGAGCGCCATCGCGGCGGTCCCGGCGGACAAGGTCACGGTCAAGCTGACCGCCACCGACGACAAGAGCTGGATCTCGGCCAAGGCCCACGACGGCAAGCTGCTCTTCGACGGGCTGCTCCTCGCGGGCGAGTCCAAGACCTTCCAGGACGACGAGCGCATCGATCTCATCCTCGGCAACGCCGGGCCGATCGAGCTCTACGTCAACGGGAAGAAGATCGAGGACTCCTTCGAGGCCGGCCAGGTCGAGCGCCTGTCGTACACCAAGGGTGACCCCCAGGCGGGCTGACCGCCGACGCCCCGCCCCGGGGCCCGGCCACCGGATGTGACGACCGTCGCGCAGGTGAACCCTGCGCGACGGAGGTGCGTCCGGGACAAAGTAGTCTTGAGTCCATGCCCGAACGCCGTACCGTCGCCCTTGTCACTCTCGGCTGCGCCCGTAACGAGGTGGACTCGGAGGAGCTCGCAGGCCGCTTGGCAGCGGACGGCTGGGAGCTCGTCGAGAACGCCGAGGAAGCGGACGTCGCCGTCGTCAACACCTGCGGCTTCGTCGAAGCCGCCAAGAAGGACTCCGTCGACGCCCTCCTCGAAGCCAATGATCTGAAGGACCACGGCCGCACCCAGGCCGTCGTCGCCGTCGGCTGCATGGCCGAGCGCTACGGCAAGGAGCTCGCCGAGGCCCTGCCCGAGGCCGACGGCGTGCTCGGCTTCGACGACTACGCCGACATCTCCAACCGCCTCCAGACCATCCTCAGCGGTGGCAGCGTCGAGGCGCACACCCCGCGCGACCGCCGCAAGCTGCTGCCGCTGTCCCCGGTGGAGCGGCAGAAGGCCGCGGCCACGGTGGCGCTGCCCGGGCACGGCGACGGGGCCTCTGAGGCCGCCGACGCCGCCGAGGCCGTCCAGGCGCCCGTGGCGCCCACCGACGTGCCCAGCGACCTGCCGGAGGGCCTCGCGCCCGCTTCCGGGCCGCGCGCGCCGCTGCGCCGCCGCCTGGACACCAGCCCCGTCGCCTCCGTGAAGCTGGCCTCCGGCTGCGACCGGCGCTGCTCCTTCTGCGCCATCCCGTCCTTCCGCGGCTCCTTCGTCTCGCGCCGCCCCTCGGACGTGCTGAACGAGACGCGCTGGCTCGCCGAGCAGGGCGTCAAGGAGATCATGCTGGTCTCCGAGAACAACACCTCCTACGGCAAGGACCTCGGCGACATCCGCCTCCTGGAGAGCCTGCTGCCCGAGCTGGCGGCGGTCGACGGCATCGAGCGGGTCCGGGTCAGCTACCTCCAGCCCGCCGAGATGCGCCCCGGCCTGATCGACGTGCTCACCTCCGTCGAGAAGGTCGCCCCCTACTTCGACCTGTCCTTCCAGCACAGCGCGCCGGACGTGCTGCGGGCGATGCGCCGCTTCGGCGACACCGACCGCTTCCTGGAGCTCCTGGAGACCATCCGCTCCAAGGCCCCGACCGCCGGCGCCCGCTCCAACTTCATCGTCGGCTTCCCCGGCGAGACCGAGGCCGACTTCGCCGAGCTGGAACGCTTCGTCACCCACGCCCGCCTCGACGCCATCGGCGTCTTCGGCTACTCCGACGAGGACGGCACCGAGGCCGCCACGTACGAGCACAAGCTGCCCCAGGACGTGGTCGACGAGCGCCTCGCCCACCTGTCCCGGCTCGCCGAGGAGCTCACCGCCCAGCGTGCGGAGGAGCGGATCGGCGAGACCCTGGAGGTACTGGTCGAGTCCTTCGACGAGGAGGAGGACGGCTGGATCGGCCGGGCCGCCCACCAGGCGCCCGAGACCGACGGCCAGGTGTTCCTCCCCGCCGACTCGGCCGAGGGCCTCGACCTCGCCCCGGGCCGTATGGTCAGGGCCGAGGCCGTCGCCACCGAAGGCGTCGACCTGGTGGCCGAGTGCCGCCCATCCCTGGGGAGCGACCCCCAGGCCCCCGAGGCCGAGGAGGCGAGCAGATGACCGGAGTCCCGGCATCCGCGACGGGCGGGTCCGGAAGGCCGGCGCCGCGCGGCAAGCTGGGCGCGGCGGCCGTCAATCAGGCCAGCCTCTGGAACATCGCCAACATCCTCACCATGATCCGGCTCGTGCTCGTGCCCGGCTTCGTGGTGCTGCTGCTCCAGGACGGCGGACACGACCCCGCCTGGCGCGCCTGGGCCTGGGCCGCGTTCGCCGTGGCCATGATCACGGACATCTTCGACGGGCACCTGGCCAGGGCGTACAACCTGGTCACCGACTTCGGCAAGATCGCCGACCCGATCGCCGACAAGGCGATCATGGCGGCGGGCCTGATCTGTCTGTCCGCCCTCGGCGACCTGCCGTGGTGGGTCACGGCGGTGATCCTCGCCCGGGAGCTCGGGATCACGCTGATGCGGTTCTGGGTGATCCGGCACGGAGTGATCCCGGCCAGCCGGGGCGGCAAGATGAAGACCCTCGCGCAGGGCACGGCGGTGGGCATGTACGTGCTGATGCTCACCGGTCCACTCGCCACCCTGCGCTTCTGGGTGATGGCGGTGGCCGTCGTGCTGACGGTCGTCACCGGACTCGACTATGTGCGACAGGCGGTCGTGCTGCGCCGCCGGGGGCTCGCGGAGGAGCGGGCGGCCGCGGCGGCCGAGACGGGTTCGGGGGCCGGCGCGCGATGAACGAGGCCGCCCGGGTGCTGGCGCTGCTCGCGGAGCGTGGTCACACGCTGGCCGTCGCGGAGTCCCTCACGGGCGGTCTGGTGGCCGCGGAGCTCACCGGGGTACCCGGTGCCTCGAAGTCCTTCCTCGGGTCCGTCACGGCCTACGCCACGCCCCTCAAGGAGCGGCTGCTCGGCGTCGACGGGACCCTGCTGGCTGAGCGCGGGGCCGTGGACCCGCAGGTCGCCCTGCAGATGGCGGCCGGTGTGCGGGGCAGACTGGGCGCCGACTGGGGCCTCGCGACGACCGGTGTCGCGGGTCCCGATCCGCAGGACGGGCAGCCGGTGGGGACCGTGTACGTGGCCGTCGCCGGGCCGCCGGCGGGGGCCGACGGGGCCGCCGGCACGGGGAAGGTCGCCGCTCTGCGGTTGAACGGCGATCGAGCGGAAATCCGTAGAGAGAGTGTACGGAGCGTGCTCGAATTGCTGAGGGAACTGCTCGCCGACGAACACTCGGAAAATGCGCGGGCACAGGATACGGAACAGAACGGGGGAGATTGATGTTTGCAGCCATGAGTGAACACGACATCGCTCCCCGCACGGCCGCGGCGCGAGGCGGTACGGTGGGGCGTGAAGGATGCGGCTACGCGGTCCGAGGAGGGAGCCACCGATGATTCTGCTCCGTCGCCTGTTGGGTGACGTGCTGCGTCGGCAGCGCCAGCGCCAGGGCCGTACTCTGCGCGAAGTCTCCTCGTCCGCCCGAGTCTCACTCGGCTATCTCTCCGAGGTGGAGCGGGGGCAGAAGGAGGCTTCCTCCGAACTGCTCTCCGCGATCTGCGACGCGCTGGACGTACGGATGTCCGAGCTCATGCGCGAAGTGAGTGACGAACTGTCGCTCGCCGAACTCGCCGAGTCGGCGGCGGCGAGCGAACCGGTGCGAGCACCGGTCCGGCCGATGCTCAATTCGGTGTCGGTGACGTCGGTGGCCGGTGTGCCCACCGAGCGGGTGACCATCAAGGCGCCCGCGGAGGCCGTGGACGTCGTCGCCGCCTGAGAACGAAGCGGGGTGAAGCCCCGGTCGGTGCCCTGGTCAGGGCATCGACCGGGGCTTTCCTCTTTTCCGGCCGGGGCGTTGGTCCTTCCCCCTGTGGGCCTTTGGTCCGCTCATCACCTGATTGCGTTTGAGATGCCGGATTCGGGTGATGCGTGACATCGTTGGGGGAACCGTACGACCGAAGGTGGAGAGTGCGCATGACTGTCGTGAAGAGCTCCCTGTCCGATGCCGACCTGAAGACGGTCGGCAACGCCCTGCAGGGGGCGCTGGTCGACCTGGTCGACCTCGCCCTGGTGGCCAAGCAGGTCCACTGGAACGTGGTCGGTCCCCGTTTCCGCTCCGTCCACCTCCAGCTCGACGATGTCGTCGCCACGGCCCGGACCCACTCCGACACGGTGGCCGAACGTGCCTCCGCGATCGGCGTCAATCCGGACGGGCGCGCCGCCACGGTGGCGTCCGGCAGTGCGATCGGCACCGTGCCGGAGGGCTGGATCAAGGACACGGACGCGGTGCGGATCCTCGTCGACGCGCTGGCCGCGGTGGTGACCCGGATGCGCGAGCGCATCGACGTGACGGAGGAGCCGGACCCGGTCACCCAGGACATCCTGATCGGCCTCACGGCCGACCTCGAGAAGCACGCCTGGATGTTCCAGGCGGAGAGCGCCTGACCGTGGCGGAAGACGTGGCGATATGCGTCCCGTGCGCCGGGGTTGCCTCTTGTGCGCCCTGCCGCCGGGTGATCCTGCCGGTCTAGCGTCGACCGGAGGAGGCGGCCATGGTACGGCGACGGGTTCCGCTGGTGACGCTCATACTGGTCGCGGCCGGACTGGCGGCCGGTGGGCTCTGGTGGTGGGCGGTGGTGCGCCTGCTGCTGGTGCCGGGGGAGGCCGGGCCGGTCGAGGGGGCGGTGGCCGCGGGCGGTTGGGGGCTGAGCCTTTTGCCGGTGCACGTGGCCGCCTCTTCGGCACGGCGGCGGGGACGGGGACGCGGTGACGGGCCGGGACGGCTCCCGGGTCTCCGGTTCCCGGATTTCCGGTTCCCGGGTCTCCGCCGTGCCGTCACCAGGACATCGTCACACCGCCGTTGGGGCGGAGGATCTGCCGCGTCGTGAACGACGAGGCGTCACCGGCCGGATGGAGGACCGCGTGAGGTCGTACGTGGTGAGGGCCAAGCCCGGACCGTACGACCCGATCTGACGGCCCGTCCGTCATCGGCCGTCACGGGCGGTGGGGCGGGTGCGAGGCGGGTGCCACGGGATCGTCGAGGGGCGGGTCAGTGCGCGGGTTCTCCCTGCGGGCCCTTCTGGCAGCCGGGGCACCAGTACGTCACCCGGTCGCCGAGCTCCGCCTTGCGGATCGCGGTGCCGCAGCGTGGACAGGGGCGGCCCGCGCGGCCGTAGACGTGCAGGCGCTCGCCGGGGCGGCGGCTCGCGGTCGTCCGCATCCCGGGACGGTGCTTGTTCTCCTCCAGGAGCCGGTGCGCCGTGGCCACCAGCCGCTCCGGGACGCCCGGCGCGAGCTCGCCCACCGGCAGCCAGGGCGTGACGGCGGCGAGGAAGGCCAGCTCCGACTTGTAGACATTGCCGATGCCGGCCAGGTTCCGCTGGTCGAGCAGGGCCTCCCCGAGCGTGCGGGACGGGTCCGCGCCGAGGCGACGCACGGCCTCCGCCGGATCCCAGTCCGGACCGAGGAGATCCGGCCCCAGATGGCCGACCACCTTTGCTTCCTCGTCCGTACGGATCAGCTCCAGGACCGGCAGGCGGTAGCCGTACGCGGTGAACTCCTCGTTCCCGAGAATCGCCCGGATCTGGTGCGCGGGCCCTCCGCGCGGCCGCTCCCCGGTGGCGTACACCCGCCATGCCCCGTCCATCCGCAGATGGGAGTGCAGCGTGAGCCCGCCCTCGATCCGGGCGAGCAGATGCTTCCCGCGCGGGGTGACGTCGAGCACCCGCCGCCCGGTCAGATCGGCGGTCGCGAACCGGGGCACCCGCAGATCGGACCGCGTCAGCACCCGGCCGGCCAGCGCCGAGTCGAGCCGGTGGGCCTCGTACCAGACGGTGTCTCCTTCGGGCATGGGGCCATGATGCCGTGCGGTGCCGTCCCGTGCGGGGGCGCGCCGTCCCGGAGCGCGCCGGGCAGGGGTTTGAGGCCCGTGCCGGGCAGCCGTCAGGCGCGGAGGCGGAGGCCGCGGGGGGTGGCGTGGAAGCCGGCGGCCTCCAGGGAGCGGGAGAGCGGGGAGGTGAGGGCGGTCGCCCCGTTGATCCGCTCCACCGTGACCGTGCCCAGGGAGCCCGCCGACGCCGCTGCCGCCAGGGCCTCCGCGGCCGCCCGCAGCGCCGGGGAGTCCGGGTCGGCGGACCAGCAGAGCAGCGTCTTGCCGCCCCGCTCCATGTAGAGCGTGAGCTCGCCGTCCACCAGGACGACCAGCGCACCCGCCTTGCGGCCGGGCTTGTGACCGGCGCCCGTCGGCGGCTCGGGCCAGGACAGGGCCGCCCCGTACGCGTTCGCCGGGTCGGCCGCCGCCAGCACCACCGCCCGGGGGCCCGCACCCTCCTCGGCGCCCCGGTCCCGGGCGTTCGCCGCCGCGCGCAGCCGGTCCACCGCTCCGTCCATGGCGAACTGCGCGGCGCCGAGGCCCTCCACGACATAGCCGCGGCGGGCCTGCCCGCTGTCCTCGAAGGCGGACAGGATCCGGTACGTCGCCGAGAAACCGCCCTCGACGCCCTCGGCGGCCACCGCGCCCCGGGTGACGACCCCGTGCCGGTCCAGGAGCGTGCGGGCCAGCGCGTGCGCCCGGTGGGTGGGCTCCGGCTCCAGCGGCGGCAGCAGCGACCAGCGACCGCTGACCGTGGGCGGCCCCGAGCGGGTCGCCGGGCGGGCGGCGGCGCTCAGCGTCCCGTAACGGCCGCGCGGGACTGTGCGCCGGGCGCGGTGCGCCGTGGAGCCGGCCGTGCGGCCCGAGCCGAGCAGGGAGCGCAGCGGGGCCAGGGTGTCGTTGGTGAGCCGCCCCGACCACGCCAGGTCCCACAGCGCGTCCGCGAGCTGCGGATCCGTCGCGTCCGGGTGGGTCGTGGCCCGCACCTGGTCGGCGATCTGACGGAAGAACAGCCCGTACCCTCCGGAGAGGATCGCCAGGACGGACTCGTGGAGACCGGTGAGCTCCAGCGGATGCGCCGGCGGCAGGAGCAGCGGCGCCGCGTCGGCCAGGTAGAGCGAGATCCAGCCGTCCTTGCCGGGCAGTGCCCCGGCGCCCGCCCAGACCACCTCGCCCGTCGTCGTCAGCTCGTCGAGCAGCGCCGGGGAGTAGTCCCGCACCCGCGACGGCAGGATCAGCCTCTCCAGGGCCGAGGCCGGCACCGGCGCGCCCTGGAGCTGCTCGATCGCCCGGGCCAGGCCGTCGATCCCGCGCAGGCTGTTGCTCCCCAGGTGCTGCCACTGGGGCAGGAAGGTGGCGAGCGCGGCCGGCGGCACCGGCTCCAGCTCGTGCCGCAGAGCCGCGAGGGACCGGCGGCGCAGCCGGCGCAGAACGGCGGCGTCGCACCACTCCTGGCCGATCCCGGAGGGGTGGAACTCGCCCTGCACGACCCGCCCGGCGCCGGCCAGCCGGTGCAGGGCGCCGTCGGTGACCGCGGTGCCCAGGCCGAAGCGGGCCGCGGCCTCGGAGGTGGTGAACGGGCCGTGGGTGCGGGCATAGCGGGCGAGCAGGTCGCCCAGCGGGTCCTTCACCGGCTCCGTGAACGCCTCCGGGACGCCCACCGGCAGCGCCGTGCCCAGCGCGTCCCGCAACCGGCCCGCGTCCTCGATCGCCGCCCAGTGGTCGCGGCCCGCGATCCGCACCCGGATCGCCCGCCGGGACCGGGACAGCTCCTCGGCCCAGCCGGCCTCGGCGCCCCGCGCGGCCAGCTCCTCGTCGGTCAGTGGTCCGAGGACCCGCAGCAGGTCGGCGACGCCCTCCACGTCCTTGATCCGCCGGTCCTCGGTCAGCCACCCCAGCTCCCGCTCCAGCTCGGCGAGCACGTCCGGGTCGAGCAGCTCCCGCAGCTCCGCCTGCCCGAGCAGCTCCGCCAGCAGCCGGGAGTCCAGGGACAGCGCCGCCGCCCGCCGCTCGGCGAGCGGCGAATCGCCCTCGTACAGGAACTGGGCCACATAGCCGAAGAGCAGCGAGCGGGCGAACGGGGACGGCTCGGGCGTCGTGACCTCCACGAGCCGCACCCGGCGGGACTCGATGTCCCCCATCAGCTCCCGCAGGCCCGGCACGTCGAAGACGTCCTGGAGGCACTCGCGGACGGCCTCCAGGACGATCGGGAAGGAACCGAACTCGCTCGCCACCTGGAGCAACTGCGCGGCCCGCTGCCGCTGCTGCCACAGCGGGGTGCGCTTGCCGGGGTTGCGCTTGGGCAGCAGCAGGGCGCGCGCCGCGCACTCCCGGAACCGGGAGGCGAAGAGGGCGGAGCCGCCGACCTGGTCGGTGACGATCCGCTCGATCTCGCCCTGGTCGAAGGCGACGTCGGCCGCGCCGACCGGCGCCTGATCGCTGTCGTACGTGGTGTCGGCGAACCGGCCCGGGTCCACCGTGTCACCGGGGACGTCGTCGAGCAGGTCGAGCCCCATCAGGTCCGCGTCCGGCAGCCGCAGCACGATCCCGTCGTCGGCGTGCATCACCTGCGCGTCCATGCCGTACCGCTCGGCGAGCCGGGCGCCCAGGGCCAGCGCCCACGGGGCGTGCACCTGCGCGCCGAACGGGGAGTGGATGACGACCCGCCAGTCGCCGAGCTCGTCGCGGAACCGCTCCACCAGGACCGTCCGGTCGTCCGGCACATGGCCGCACGCCTCGCGCTGCTCGGCCAGATACGCGATGACGTTCTCCGCCGCCCAGGCGTCGAGACCGGCGGCCAGCAGCCGGAGGCGGGCGTCCTCGGGGGACAGGGCGCCCACCTCGCGCAGGAACGCGCCGAGCGCGCGGCCCAGCTCGAGCGGGCGGCCGAGCTGGTCGCCCTTCCAGAACGGCAGCCGCCCCGGCACGCCCGGCGCGGGCGAGACCAGGACCCGGTCACGGGTGATGTCCTCGATCCGCCAGGACGTGGTGCCCAGCGTGAAGACGTCGCCGACCCGCGACTCGTACACCATCTCCTCGTCCAGCTCGCCGACCCGGCCGCCGCCCTTCTTCGGGTCGGAGCCCGCCAGGAACACCCCGAAGAGGCCCCGGTCGGGGATCGTGCCGCCCGAGGTGACGGCGAGCCGCTGCGCGCCCGGCCGGCCCGTGACCGTCCCGGCGACCCGGTCCCACACCACACGCGGGCGCAGCTCGGCGAAGGCGTCGGAGGGATAGCGCCCGGCCAGCATGTCCAGGACCGCCGTGAAGGCCGACTCCGGCAGCGCGGCGAACGGCGCCGCCCGGCGGACCGTCGCGAGCAGGTCGTCCACCTGCCAACTGTCCAGGGCGACCATCGCCACCAACTGCTGGGCGAGGACGTCCAGCGGATTCGCCGGAATCCGCAGCGACTCGATGGACCCGCTGCGCATCCGCTCGGTCACCACGGCCGACTGCACGAGGTCGCCCCGGTACTTCGGGAACACGACACCCGTGGACACCGCGCCGACTTGGTGGCCCGCGCGGCCCACGCGCTGGAGGCCGGAGGCGACCGACGGCGGCGACTCCACCTGCACGACCAGGTCCACCGCGCCCATGTCGATGCCCAGCTCCAGGCTGGAGGTGGCGACGACGGCGGGCAGCCGGCCCGCCTTCAGATCCTCCTCGACCTGGGAGCGCTGCTCCTTGGACACCGAGCCGTGGTGCGCGCGGGCCAGCAGCGGCGGGGCGCCCTGCGCGGCCCCCGACTGGGCCATGATCTCGGCGGGCGGGGCGTCCTCGGGCAGGGCCTCGCCGGTGGCCCGCTCGTACGCGATCTCGTTGAGCCGGTTGCAGAGCCGCTCGGCCAGGCGCCGGGAGTTGGCGAAGACGATCGTGGAGCGGTGCGCCTGCACGAGGTCGGCGATCCGCTCCTCCACATGCGGCCAGATCGACGGCTTGTCACCGCCCTCGGTGCCCTCCGAGGCCGGGGAGCCCCCCAGCTCGCCCATGTCCTCCACCGGCACGACCACGGAGAGGTCGAACTCCTTGTCGGACGGCGGCTGGACGATCTCCACCTTCCGCTGCGGCGACAGATAGCGGGCGACCTCCTCCACCGGCCGCACCGTCGCCGACAGGCCGATCCGGCGGGCCGGGCGCGGCAGCAGCTCGTCGAGCCGCTCCAGGGAGAGGGCCAGATGGGCGCCCCGCTTCGTACCGGCGACGGCGTGCACCTCGTCGAGGATGACGGTCTCGATGCCCGCGAGCGCGTCGCGCGTGGCCGAGGTGAGCATCAGGAACAGCGACTCGGGGGTGGTGATGAGGATGTCCGGCGGCCGGGTCGCGAGCGCCCGCCGCTCGGCGGGCGGGGTGTCGCCGGAGCGGATGCCCACCTTCACGTCCGGCTCGGGCAGCCCGAGGCGGACCGACTCCTGGCGGATGCCGGTCAGGGGGGAGCGCAGATTGCGCTCGACGTCCACGGCGAGTGCCTTCAGCGGCGACACGTACAGCACCCGGCAGCGCTTCCTGGCGTCGGCGGGCGGGGGAGTGGCCGCCAGCCGGTCGAGGGAGGCGAGGAACGCGGCGAGCGTCTTTCCGGACCCGGTCGGCGCGACGACGAGCACGTCCGAGCCCGCGCCGATGGCCCGCCAGGCGCCCTCCTGCGCGGCGGTGGGCGCGGTGAAGGCCCCGGTGAACCAGCTACGGGTCGCGGGGGAGAACGAGTCGAGCGCGGACCTGACCATGCCCCCCATCGTGCACCCCGCCACTGACAACCGCTCGGACCTGGGGAAACCGGCTCGTGGCGGTCGCGGCGGCGGGCGCACAATGAGGACATGGCGAGCGGCGAGGCGGAGAAGGGGCGGGTCGGCGGAACGCTTCCGGACCGAAGGGCTCCGGACCGAGCAGCTCCGGACCGAGCAGCTCCGGACCGAGCGGTTCCGGACCGAGCGGCTCCGGGCCGTCGGCCGGCGCGGCCCCCGGAACCGCCGCGCGGGCACGCGGTCACCGAGGGCGACGCGAGCGGGGCGCCGGCCGAGGGGTCGCGTCGGGAGGGGTTGGGCCGGGAGGGCACGGGGAGTCAGGGCTCCGGCCTGGTGGAGGGGGCCGTGCGGCGGGAGCGGGCGCGCTACTGGCGGTATCCCGAGCTGCCCGGCGTCGACCTGCTGCACGCGCACTACATCCGCAAGTCCTTCTCCCGGCACACTCACGAGAGCTTCGTCTTCGCCGCCATCACCGAAGGCGTCGAGGCATTCCACTACGGCAGCGACCTCGTCCACGCGGGACCGGGCCAGATCGCGCTGGTCAACCCCGACACCCCGCACACCGGGCACGCCGGGGTGCCCGAGGGATGGACGTACCGCACCATCTATCCCGACGCCGAGCTGATCCGGTCCATCGCCGCCGACACCCTCGCCCTGCGCGGCGACGTCGGCTTCACCGCCCCCGTCGTCGACGACCCCCACGCGGCCCAGCTCGTCATCGGCGTCCACCGCGCCGCCGAGGAGGGCAACGCGCTCGCCGCCGACAGCCTGCTGCGGCTGGTCACCGCGCGGATGCTGCGCAGCCACGGCGGCCGGGTCAGACCCCTGGCACCCCTCGCGGGCGGGGCGCGGGACGCGGCACGCGCGCGTGCCGTCCTGGAGGAGCGGATGGCCGACCCGCCGACCCTGGAACGCCTCGCCGCCGAGCTCGGCACCAGCCCCTTCGCCCTGCTGCGGGCCTTCCGCAAGGCGTACGGGATGCCGCCGCACACCTGGCTCACCGACGCCCGGGTACGGCGGGCCCGCCTGCTCCTGGACGCCGGCACGCCCCCGGCGGAGGCCGCCGTCGCGGTCGGCTTCACCGACCAGCCCCACCTGAACCGCCACTTCACCAGGAGCGTGGGGGTGCCCCCGGGCGCCTATCAGCGGGCCAGGGCCGCAAGAACGTACAAGACCGGGCGCGGACCGGCCTCGTAACGTCCCTGACGTGGCACAAGAGACAGCAATACCCTCAACGGTGGACAGCGGAGCGACGGCGGCGCCCAAGAGCGACCGGGCCGTCGTGCGCGACGCCCTCGGCGTCGGCATCGCCGTCGGACTCTCCGGCTTCGCCTTCGGCGTGACCTCGGCCGGATCCGGCCTCACCCTGCTCCAGACCTGCGCGCTCAGCCTGCTGGTGTTCACCGGCGCCTCGCAGTTCGCGCTGGTGGGAGCCCTCGCCGCGGGCGGGAACCCGTTCACCGCCGCCGCCGGGGCCTTCTTCGTCGGCACCCGCAACGCCTTCTACGGCCTGCGGCTCTCGCAGTTGCTCGCGCTGCGCCCGCTCGTCCGGCCGCTCGCCGCGCAAGCGGTGATCGACGAGACCACCGCCGTCGCCCTCGCCCAGCCGGACCGCAGGGCCGCGCGCATCGGCTTCACCGTCACCGGAATCACCCTGTACGTGCTGTGGAACGTCACCACACTGCTCGGCGCGCTCGGCGCCGAGGCCATCGGCGACACCGGCGCGTGGGGCCTGGACGCGGCGGGACCCGCGGTCTTCCTCGCCCTGCTCGCGCCCATGCTGAAGAGCGCCGCGGAGCGCGCCACGGCCGCCCTCGCGGTCCTGCTGGGCCTGGGCCTGCTGCCCGTCCTGCCGGCCGGCGTGCCCGTCCTGGCCGCCGCGCTCGCCGCCCCCGCCGTCCTCTGGGTGCGCGGCCGGCGGCTGGGAGCCGGGGACGGCCGTGCCGCCCGCCCGGAGGAGGACGCCCGATGAACGTCTGGCTCGCCATCGCGCTGACGGCCGCCGGCTGCTACCTGGTGAAGCTGCTGGGCCTGCTGGTCCCCGCCGGCACCCTGGAGCGGCCCCTCGTCCGGCGCCTCGCGGCCCTGGTGCCGGTCGCCCTGCTGGCCGCGCTCACCGCCCAGCAGACCTTCAGCGCCCAGAGCGCCCTCACGCTCGACGCCCGCGCCGCCGGCCTCGCCGCCGCGGCCCTCGCCCTCCTCCTGAGGGCCCCGTTCCTGGTGGTCGTCGGCGCGGCCGTCCTCGTCACGGCGGGGGCGAGGGCCCTGGGCGGCTGACCGAGCGCCCGCGGGGGCGGCGCGCCGGGCGCGTCCGGGCCGGGCTGCCAGGCCGGGCCGGGCCGGGGGGCCGGGGCTGCCATGCCGGGCCGCCGGGCCCGCCTGGCCCGCCGGCCCCGCCCGGTCAGGCGATCGCGCGGCCGTGCGCGCGCAGCGTGCGGAGGGCCTCCACGGTCACGATCGGGCGGCTCTCCAAGGCGGAGCCGGGGGCCCACTGGCGCCAGGTGACCGGCCAGCCGCCGTCCTCCTCCTGGGAGGCCGCGAGGTGGTCCAGGGACCGGGCCATCTCCTCGTCCGTGAACCAGCGGCGCGCCAGCGAGTCCGGCACGCGCGCGTAGTCGTGCGGATAGTGGTGCTCGCCCGGCGCGTAGCCGTCCGCGACCGGGTAGTCCTCCGGCCGGTCCGGGTCGAGCACGGCGAGCCGCTGCTCGCGCACCAGGCGCCCCAGCCGGTCGCTCGCCGCCTGGGCGCGGGCGCGGTCGGGGACCCCGTCGAGGAACGCGACGGCGGCCTGGACCTCGTACGGATGCGACTTCTCCAGCGCCTCCACGGCCGCCCAGCAGAACTCCGTGGCCCGGAACAGCCACGCGTGCCACACCTGGTTGCGGTGCAGCAGGCCGACCACCGGCCCGGTGGACAGCAGCTCGCTGGGCGGATCCTCCACCACGGGCACGAACGGGGCGGCGGGATAGCCGCGTTGCGAGGGGTGGACGGCGGGCAGCGCGCCGTCGTGCGTCGACACCTCCGTCAGATAGCGGCAGATCCGCTCCACCCGCAGCCCGCCGCAGCGGCCGATGGAGTCGAGGACCCGCAGCGCGTGCGCCGTGTGCAGCGGCTGGCTGACCGGTCCGCGCAGATCGGGTTCGAGGGCGTGGCCGTAGCCGCCGTCCTCGTTGAGGTACGCGGTGAGCGCGGCCTCGACGGGGTCGGCACCGCCGCGCAGGAAGTGGTAGGCGAACCGGCGCTGTTCCAGCACGCGGGCGGTCAGCCAGACGAAGTGCTCGGCACGCGCGAGGGGTGACGCGGACGGATCGGGGGTTTCTGCAGGTTTTCCGGCCATGCTCCGACCGTAGGCGGGAAAGCGCGTCTGACAAGGTCTACGGCCCCGGCTGCACTCCTGAGGGCGGGATACTGGAGTCATGCGGTTGACGATTTTCTGGGAACGGATGACGGAGCACTTCGGTGCGTCCTATGCCGAGACCTTCGCGCGCGACCATGTCATGACGGAGCTCGGCGGCCGGACGGTGCACGAGGCGCTGGACGCGGGCTGGGAGGCCAAGGACGTGTGGCGGGCGGTCTGCGTGGCCGTCGGCGTACCGGCCGAGAACCGATGACCTGACGGGTCAGGGCCGGAATGTCCGTACGGTGCGCGAGACTGGCGGGGTGGCCCCGACTGACGCGAACGACGAGCACGACGAGACCGATGGCAACGACACCCACCGCGGCGACGACGGCAAGGGCGAAGGCAAGGGCAGAGGCACGGGCGACGGCGACCGCGGGAGCGCGTCGCGGGAGCACTCCGCCGCGCCCGCCGATTCCGTCCCGCCCGCCGATTCCGCCGCGACCGTTCCCCCGGCGGCGCGCATGCCGCGCTGGCTGCCGCGCGCCCTGGTGCTCGCCCTCGCCCTCTACGCCTGCTTCCAGTTGGGGAGCTGGGCCTTCCACCAGCTCATCGGGCTCCTCGTCAACATCCTGCTCGCCTTCTTCCTGGCGCTCGCCATCGAGCCGGCCGTCGGTCGCATGGCGGCGCGCGGGATGCGCCGGGGGCTCGCGACCTTCATCGTCTTCTTCGGCGTCCTGGCCATCGGCGTCGGCTTCGTCGTGCTGCTCGGCTCGATGCTGGCCGGCCAGATCGTCGACATGTTCGAGAACTTCCCCAAGTACATCGACTCGCTGATCAACTGGACCAACCAGCACTTCCACACCGAGCTGTCCCGGGTCGAGGTCCAGGACAGCGTGCTGCGCTCCGACTGGCTGCAGAAGTACGTGCAGAACAGCGCGGCCGGCGTCCTGGACGTCTCCGCCACCCTCCTCGGCGGCCTGTTCAAGCTGCTGATGATCTTCCTCTTCGCGTTCTACTTCGCCGCCGACGGGCCCCGGCTGCGCCGGGCGCTGTGCTCGGTGTTGCCGCCGGCCCGGCAGACCGAGGTGCTGCGGGCCTGGGAGATCGCGGTCGACAAGACGGGCGGCTACCTCTACTCGCGCGGCCTCATGGCGCTGATCTCCGGCGTGGCGCACTTCGTGCTCTTCGAGATCCTCGGCGTGCCCTACGCGCCGGCGCTGGCCGTGTGGGTCGGTCTGGTCTCGCAGTTCATCCCGACGATCGGCACCTATCTGGCGGGCGCCCTGCCGATGCTGATCGCCTTCACGGTGGACCCCTGGTACGCGCTGTGGGTGCTGGGCTTCGTCGTGATCTACCAGCAGTTCGAGAACTACGTGCTGCAGCCCAAGCTGACCTCCAAGACGGTCGACATCCATCCGGCGGTGGCCTTCGGCTCGGTCGTCGCCGGCACCGCGCTGCTCGGCGCGGTCGGCGCGCTGATCGCCATCCCCGCCGTCGCCACCCTCCAGGCGTTTCTCGGCGCCTATGTGAAGCGGTACGACGTGACGGACGACCCGCGCGTCCACGGCCACCGGCGGTACGGCGAGGCAGTCGTCGCCCGGCTCCAGAAGGCGCTGCACCACAAGAAGGAGAAGGACGAGGCCCAGGCGAGGAAGCGCGACCAGGCGTAGCGGCCAGACGCAGGGGCAGGCAGGTCACAGGTAGGACGGGCCGGTCACCCGGTGCCGGAAGGCGTGCCAGATCCATGCCTGGACGCCGACGAGCGGCACCGTGACGACGAGCAGGGCCGGCACGAGCAGGGCGAGGGTGGCCTCGTCGGCGGTGTGGTGTCCGGGCGCCAGCGCGCCGCCCGTCGCGAGCGGAAGGCCGCCGAGCAGCACGGCGGTGAGGGCGAAGGAGTGCCAGGGGCGGCGGGCGCGGCCGACGAGCCGGCGGGCCCGCTCGTACGGCAGCCCCGTCAGGCGCAGGGTGGCGAAGCCGAGCCCGTGCGCGGCGAAGAGCGCGGCCACCGCGAGGGCGGTGAGGACGGCGGTGGGCCCGGTCGCGGGCTCGTACGGGCGGCCGGTGAGGAGCGCGGCGAGCAGCCAGCCCGTCGCCAGGGCGAGCGACCAGCTTCCGGCCGTCACCGCGCCGTCGCAGAACGCCCGCCAGCGCGGCCCGGGGCCGCGTCCCCGCGTCCAGAGGCCGATGTCCCGCACGATCCAGCCGGTCAGGAGGGGGACGAGGACCGGGAGCTGGCCGGTGAGCAGGGTGCCTTCGAGCTCCGGGAAACAGCCGGCGAGCACGCCCGCGGTGGCGACCAGCCAGACCTCGTTGCCGAGGAAGAAGGGCGCGAAGGAGGCGAGGACGAGTCGCCGTTCACGGTCGGTGCGGCCGAGGTACGGGGTGAGCATGCCGGTCCCGATGTCCGCGCCGGCGAGGACGAACCAGCCGGTGGTGAAGAAGGCCAGCAGGGCGAGGGCGAGGGTGTCCACGGTCGGGTCGACTCCTCTTCGGGCGGTCAGTAGCGGGGGGCGGGCAGGGCGGCGGCCGGGTCGGGATCGTCCGCGGCGGCGGCCCGGTCGTCGTGGCCGAGACCGGCGTCGACCGGACCGCGACGGGCGTGCCGGGCGAGCAGCCAGGCGTTGAGGACGGCGAGGAGGACGAAGAGGGCGGTGAAGACGGTGAACGAGAGGCGCATGGTGCCGAGGGAGAGGGCGGACACCGCGTCCTCGGTCTTCAGCAGCCCGTACACCACCCACGGCTGCCGCCCGGCCTCGCGGAAGACCCAGCCGCTGATCATCGCGAGGTACGGCAGCGGGACGGCCGCCATGAGGGCGAGGTGCCAGAGCCGGAAGCGGAAAACGGCCCTTCTGAAGCAGGCCAGGATCATGCCGGCGAAGCTGAAATACATCATCAGGGCGAAGCAGATGAGCATGACGAGACCGGCCCCGCGGGTCCAGCCGAGCGAGGGCACGTAATCCCCCGGACCGAACCGCGCGACCATGTCGGCCTGGATCTGCGCGATTTCCGCCGTCTTCTGGCTGAATACGGCGGATTTCATGGGCTGGAAGGTGCGCAGGCTCGCGAACTGGATCCCGCCGAAGACGGCCGTCACCATCAGCGCGGGAAAGGACAGGAACACCCCGATCCGCAGACTGCGCCCGAAGAACTCCCACTCCGGCGTACGCCGGAACAGGTGGTAGGCGCTCACCCCCGCGACGAAGAACCCCGCTGTGAGCAGCGCCCCGGCCATGACGTGCCCGAAGGCGAGCAGCGCGGAGGGGTTGGTGAGCACGGCCACCGGATCGTCGAGCACCAGCTTCCCGCCCTCCGACCGGTGCCCCACGGGGTGGTTGAGGAAGCCGTTGGAGACCAGGATCCAGTAGGCCGAGAGGTACGCGGTGAGGGTGACGATCCAGATCGCCGCCAGGTGCGCCCAGCGGTTCAGCCGGTTCCAGCCGAAGATCCACAGCCCGAGGAACGTCGACTCGACGAAGAAGGCCACGATCGTCTCGACCGCGAGCGAGGCGCCGAAGACGTTCCCCGCGTAGTGGGTGAGCCCGCTCCAGCTCATGCCGAACTGGAACTCCATCACCAGGCCGGTGACGATCCCGACCGCGTAATTGATCACGTAGAGCTGGCCCCAGAAGCGCACCAGGCGGGCGTCCAGCGGTCTCCGGGAGACGGTCGCCCTGGTCTGGAGCACGGCGACGACGGTCGCGAGCCCCAGGGTGAGAGCGACGAAGAGGAAGTGGCCGCCCGCCGTGAGGGCGAACTGCAGCCGCGCGAGATCGAGGACGTCCGGGTTCACGCCCTCAGCCTCGGCGTACGGCCGGGGGCGGGGCGTCGCCCCCTGGTGGACACCCTGCCTACCCCGGAGGTTGCGCCGGGCCCGGCCCCCGTACCGCAGGAGTTGCGTCCGGCCGGCCCCGACCCCTAGGGGGCGGCCACGTCGGCCAGGCGGTCACCCCGGCCGGGCTCAGTCCCTGCCGGTCAGGCCGGTGGTCACCGCGGCCCGGCCGGGATCAGGCCAGCCAGCCCGGCGTGATCATCCCCGACTCGTACGCGAGGATCACCAACTGCGCCCGGTCCCGCACGTCCAGCTTGGTCATGATCCGGCTGACATGGGTCTTCGCCGTCGCGGGTGACAGGACGAGCCGGCGGGCGATCTCGTCGTTGGACAGCCCCGCCCCCACCAGGCCCATCACCTCCCGCTCGCGTTCCGTGAGCGCGTTGAGCCGGGGGCTCGGGTCCGGCTGCCGGGCCCGGCCCGCGAACTCGGCGATCAGCCGCCGGGTCACCGCCGGGGCGATCAGCGCGTCGCCGCGCGCCACCACCCGCACCCCGTGGAGCAGCTCCATCGGCTCGGTGTCCTTCACCAGGAAGCCGCTCGCACCGGCGCGCAGCGCCCCGTACACGTAGTCGTCGACGTCGAAGGTGGTGAGGATGACCACCCGTACGCCTTCGAGGCGGGTGTCCTCGGTGATGCGGCGGGTCGCCTCCAGACCGTCGAGGACCGGCATCCGGATGTCCATCAGGACGACGTCCGGGCGCAGTTCGCGGGCGAGCGCGACCGCCTGCTCCCCGTCGGCCGCCTCGCCGACCACCTCGATGTCGTCCTCGTCGGTCAGGATCGAGCGGAAGCCGGCCCGGACCAGGTTCTGGTCGTCGGCGAGCACGACGCGGATCATGCGGAGTCTCCCTCGGCGGGACGTGTGGTGGGGGCGGTCGGGGCGGTGGGATCGGCCGGGTCGGCGGGCGCGACTGGACCGGCTGGACCGGCTGGGGTGGTGAGCGGGAGCCGGGCCTCGACCCGGAAGCCGCCGGGAACGTTACGGGCCGTCAGTTCGCCGCCGAACGCCCGGGCGCGTTCCGCCATGCCGCAGATCCCGCTGCCCGGCGGCGCGTCCTCCGGCGCGCCCCCGCCGTCGTCCTCGATCCGCAGCCGCAGCTCGTCCGCCCGCCACTCCAGTGCGATGAGCGCCGAACGCGCGCCCGCGTGCCGGGTCACGTTGGTCAGCGACTCCTGCACGATCCGGTACGCGGCCAGGTCGAGCGGCGGCGGCAGCGGTACGGGCGTGCCCTCGACCTGCGTACAGATGTCGAGGCCGGTGCTCGCCGCCCGCTCCACCAGCTCCGGCAGCGACGCGAGGCCGGACACCGGCGCCATGGGCGCGGCCTCGTCGGCCCGGCGCAGCACCCCGAGGGTGGCCCGCAGCTCGCGCAGCGCCTCCTTGCTCGTGTCCCGTACGGCCCGCAGCGCCTCGTGCGCCGTGGCGAGGGCGAGCTCGGGGGCGGGCTTCTTGCCGAGCCGGTGCAGCGCGGCGCCCGACTGGACGTTGATCAGCGAGATGCTGTGGCCGAGGATGTCGTGCAGCTCGCGGGCGATCCGCAGCCGTTCCTCGGTGGCGCTCTGCCGGGCCCTGGCCTCCTGCTCCCGCTCGGCGGCGAGGGCGCGCTGCTCCACCTCGTACAGATAGGCGACCCGGTTGCGCTGGGCGCGGCCGACGGCGACCAGGCTGATCAGCCAGCCGGCCATCATGGCGAGCGAGGTGCCGTCGATCTGTCGCCGCCCCGGCTGGTGACCGACCTCGCCGAGGCCGACGGCGAGCAGCGTCACGGCCGCCAGGGCGACGGCGGCGGCGAACCGGCCCTCGGCCGCGGCGGTGTACAGCGCGAGCGCGAAGGCGATCAGGAGCGGCCCGTCCTGCGCGGACAGCGGGTAGTACAGGGCGCAGGCCAGGAGCGTCACCACGGCCACCGCCACCGGCAGCCGGCGGCGGAGGCAGAGCGCCGCGCAGCCGACCAGGATCAGCGCCCAGCCGAGCACGGTCCGGGAGACCGGCTCCTCGGCGTGGCGGGCCGAGACCAGGGTCCAGACCGTCACGACGACCAGGACCACGAGCGCCAGGCCGGGATCGCGCATACGGCGGGGGAGGGGCATGAAGGGAAGGATAGGCACGGCCCACCGGCCCCCGGGACCGTCGCGCCCGCGTCGGGGGCCCTGCGCAGGGCCCGCTTCGCCCAGGGCCCCGCGTTGCGGAGTCCGTCTCTCGTGGCCGTCTCGCCGTGGCCGTCACGCCGCGGCCGTCACGCCGGTCCGTCACGCCGGTCGGGGCGAGGCAGTTCGGGAGGCGCGGGCCACGAGGAGGAGGAAGAGGCCGCAGCAGGTCACCAGGAGCCAGCCGGGCCGCGCGGCCTGGGCGAGGAGGACGGGGGGAGTGTGGGCGACCAGGGCTCCGGCGGCGGCGATGCCGACGGCGGCGCCGAGCTGGCGCGCGGTGGAGGTGATGGCTCCGGCGACGCCGGCACGGGAGGACGGCAGCCCGGAGACGGCGGTGTTGGTGAGCGGGGCGTTGGCGAAGCCGAAACCGATGCCGATGAGGAGGTACGCCGTCAGGAGCTGCGGGAGACCGGTGTCCTGGTCGAGGGGCACGAGGCACAGACCGCCGGCGGCGGTGAAGGCGCCGGCGAGGAGCAGCGGGCGGTGCGGCCCGAGGCGGCCGACCAGGCTGCCGGCCCAGGGGGCGCAGAGCGTGGCCCCGAGCGCCATGGGGAGCGTCGCCGCGCCCGCCGCGAGCGGGGTCCAGCCGCGGGCGTGCTGGAGGTAGAGCGTGGTGAGCAGGAGGCTGACGTTCAGCGCGACGAACACCGCGACGGCACCGAGCACCGCCATCGTGAAGGCGGGGCGCCGGAAGAGGCCGAGGTCCATGAGCGGCTCGGGCCGGCGCAGCTCCACCCGGACGAACGCGGCCGTCGCCGCGGCGGCCACCGCGTAACCGGCGAGGGCGAGGGGCGAGGTCCAGCCGAGGCGGGGCGCTTCGATGAGGACGGCGACCGTGGCGGCCAGGGCCAGGGTGAGGAGGACCTGTCCGGCCAGGTCGAGCCGACGGGCGCGGCCCCGCGACTCGGGCACGAAGACGGCGACGAGGAGGAGGGCGGCGCCGACGACGGGCGCGTTCACCCAGAACACCGACCGCCACCCGAACGCCTCGATGAGGGCGCCGCCGGTGACCGGGCCCGCCGCCATGCTGAGCCCGAAGACGGACGCCCATATGCCGATCGCACGGGCCCGCTCCCGGGGGTCGGGCATGGCGTTCACCACGATCGCCAGGGCCACGGGGCTCAGCATGGAGGCCCCGACGCCCTGGACGGCCCGCGCCGCGACGAGGAGGCCGAGCGACGGCGCCAGGGCGCAGGCCAGTGAGGCGACGCCGAAGACGACGAGGCCGTACCGGAAGACCCGGCGACGGCCAAAGCGGTCGGCGAGGGCGCCGGAGACGACGAGGAAACCGGCCAGGACCACGGTGTACGCGTCCACGATCCATTCCAGGCCGCGCGTGTCGGCGCCCAGGCCGCGCCCGATCTCGGGAAGGCCCACGTTGACGATGGTCGTGTCCAGGCCGACGAGGAACATGCTCAGGGCGCAGACGGCCAGGACGGTCCATCTCCGGCGGGCGCCGAGGGGTTCGCCGGCCGGGGGCACGGTGGTGGTCGGCGGTGTGGCTGCTGGAGTGCTCATGAGGTGCGCCTTCTGTCATCGTGCGTGCCGGATCTGCTGTCCGTCATGCTCGAAGCCGGCGACCGCGACGGCCCAGCACTTTTGCGGAGACCGCAAAATGGAAGCCATGGACGCCGCTCCCGCCCCCGCCACCTCTCCCGCCTCCAGCTCCGCCCCCGCCGCCTCTCGCGCCCCCAGCCCCGCCCCCGCTTCCGACGTCGCGCGGATCCTCGACGGCATCGGGCCCCGCTTGCGGGCGCTGCGGCGCGACCGGGGGCTCACCCTGGAGGCCCTCGCCGCCGACACCGGGATCTCGCTGAGCACGCTGTCGCGCCTCGAGTCCGGCAAGCGGCGCCCGACGCTCGACCTGCTCATCCCGCTCGCCCGGGCGCACCGGGTCGCCCTGGACCAGTTGGTGGCGGCGCCCGCCACCGGCGACCCGCGCGTCCACCTGCGACCCCGGCGCGGGAAGCGCGGCAGCGTGCTCGTGCCGCTGACGCAGTACCCCGGCCGGGTCCAGGTCTTCAAACAGGTGCTGTCGCAGCGTGAGCCGAAGTTGGTGACCCACGCCGGATACGAGTGGCTGTACGTGCTCGCCGGCACGCTCCGGCTGGTGCTCGGCCCGCGGGAGTACACGCTCCGCCCCGGCGAGATCGCCGAGTTCGACACCGCCGAGCCGCACTGGTTCGGCCCCGCCGGTGACGAGGCCGTCGAGATCCTGCACCTGTTCGGCCCGCAGGGCGATCAGGCCGTGGTCCGCACCGGGCCGCCGGCCGCCACGACGTGACCCCGCGCCCGGCGTGGTGCGCTTGACACGTAAATCGAACATCCATTCTTATGGGAGGGCCGGGCCTTGGAAGGGCGGGGTTGTCGCCGAGTTATCCACAGGCCGGAGGGGACGTCGGGGCCCATTGTCAGTGGCAGGGGTTAGCGTCTTTCACATGAAGCGATCGACTCAAGCAAACCGGGTGGAACCCATGGCAGGAACCGACCGCGAGAAGGCGCTCGACGCCGCGCTCGCACAGATTGAACGGCAGTTCGGCAAGGGTGCCGTCATGCGCATGGGCGAGCGCTCGAGGGAGCCGATCGAGGTCATCCCGACCGGGTCGACCGCCCTCGACGTCGCCCTCGGCGTCGGCGGCCTGCCCCGCGGCCGTGTCGTGGAGATCTACGGACCGGAGTCCTCCGGCAAGACGACCCTGACCCTCCACGCCGTCGCCAACGCGCAGAAGGCCGGCGGCCAGGTCGCCTTCGTGGACGCCGAGCACGCCCTCGACCCCGAGTACGCCCGCAAGCTGGGCGTCGACATCGACAACCTCATCCTGTCCCAGCCGGACAACGGTGAGCAGGCCCTCGAGATCGTCGACATGCTGGTCCGCTCCGGCGCCCTCGACCTCATCGTCATCGACTCCGTCGCCGCGCTCGTCCCGCGCGCGGAGATCGAGGGCGAGATGGGCGACTCCCACGTCGGTCTCCAGGCCCGTCTGATGAGCCAGGCCCTGCGGAAGATCACCAGCGCGCTCAACCAGTCCAAGACCACCGCGATCTTCATCAACCAGCTCCGCGAGAAGATCGGCGTGATGTTCGGCTCGCCGGAGACCACGACCGGTGGCCGCGCCCTGAAGTTCTACGCCTCGGTGCGCATCGACATCCGCCGCATCGAGACCCTCAAGGACGGCACCGAGGCGGTCGGCAACCGCACCCGCTGCAAGGTCGTCAAGAACAAGGTCGCGCCCCCCTTCAAGCAGGCCGAGTTCGACATCCTCTACGGCCAGGGCATCAGCCGCGAGGGCGGCTTGATCGACATGGGCGTGGAGCACGGCTTCGTCCGCAAGGCCGGCGCCTGGTACACGTACGAGGGCGACCAGCTCGGCCAGGGCAAGGAGAACGCCCGTAACTTCCTGAAGGACAACCCCGACCTCGCCAACGAGATCGAGAAGAAGATCAAGGAGAAGCTGGGCGTCGGCGTCCGGCCCGAGGAGCCCTCGGCCGAGCCGGGAGCGGACGCGGCGAGCGCGACGGGCGCCACGGACGCGGCGGGCGCCGACGAGGCGGCCAAGTCCGTCCCGGCCCCGGCCAAGGCCGCCAAGGCGACCAAGGCCACCGCGGCCAAGAGCTGAAGCGGTGACCGGTCGCACCGAATGGCCGGACGACAGCCCCGACTCGTCGAGGGCCGAGAAGGAGCTGTCGTCCCAGGATCCGGGTGAGCGGGCGCGGGCGATCTGCCTGCGCCTGCTCACCGGGACCCCCCGCACGCGCAAGCAGCTCGCCGACGCCCTGCGCAAGCGGGACATCCCGGACGAGGTCGCCGACGAGGTGCTCTCCCGGTTCGAGGACGTCGGGCTCATCGACGACGCCGCCTTCGCGGGTGCCTGGGTCGAGTCCCGCCACCACGGCCGGGGCCTCGCCCGCCGGGCGCTCGCTCGCGAGCTGCGGACCAAGGGCGTCGACCCCACCGTGATCCAGGAGGCGGTCGACCGGCTCGACTCCGACCAGGAGGAGGCCCGCGCCCGCGAGCTCGTCGACCGCAAGCTCCGCGCCACCCGGGGCCTCGACCGCGACCGGCGGCTGCGCAGACTCGCCGGCATGCTCGCCCGCAAGGGATACCCGGAGGGCATGGCCCTGCGGGTGGTCCGCCAGGCCCTCGAGGAGGAGGGCGAGGACACCGAGGGACTGGAGGAGCCCTTCTAGCCCCCCGCACCGCCCCCGGACCCCGGCCCCGCGCCCGGTTCCGGCCCCGGCCCCGCCGGTAGCAGGACCGGAAGGCCCGCCGCCCTCCATGCCTGGAAGCCGCCGATCACGTCCGTCGCGCGGTGCAGGCCCAGCCGGTGCAGGGAGGCCGCGGCGAGCGACGAGGCGTAGCCCTCGTTGCAGAGGACCACGACCCGCAGATCGTGGCTGTCCGCCTGGGGAGCGCGGTGGCTGCCCAGGGGGTCGAGCCGCCACTCCAGCTCGTTGCGCTCCACGACCAGCGCGCCCGGGATCAGGCCGTCCCGCTCGCGCAGAGCGGCGTAGCGGGTGTCGACCAGCAGGGCGTCCCCCGCCTCGTATGCCTCGTACGCGGTCCGGGCGTCGATCCGGTCCAGACCGGCCCGCACCCGCTCCAACAACTCGTCGATGCCCACGCGTTCACCGGCACCCGCGACGGCATCCGCACCCGCGACGGCATCGGTGCCGACCGACCCACGGCCGTGCGCGCCACCCCACTCGCCACCACGCCCGCCACCCCACTCGCCGCTCACTGCCAGTCCTCCGGGCGCTCGACCTGCTCGAGACGGAGCACCGCGCCCGTGCGGCTGAAGCGCCGGATCAGCGGGAGCGGCGGATAGTAGGCGTGCACCGAGATCGCGTGCTCCGTGCGCGAGGCGTTGAGCACCTCGTGCACATGGTGCCGGCCGAAGGCACGGCCCCGGCCGGCCGGGAGCTCGCGGCCGCGGTCGACGCCCTCGGCCAGTTCCAGGGTCTTCCAGCCCCTCGCGGGAAGCCGTACGGCGAGGGAGTTCTCCCGCAGGGTGCCGCGGGCGGTGGCGAAGGCGCCCAGGGACTCGGCGTGGTCGTGCCAGCCGGTCCCCGTGCCGGGCGGCCAGCCGATGAGCCATGCCTCACTGCCGCCCGGGCCGTCGAGCCGTACCCACGTCCGGCCCTCTGGATCCAGCGGCAGGGAGGCGATCAGTGCGCTGTCGGCGGCCGTACGCCGGACGAAGTCCAGCAGATCGGCCTCCGTGGGCGAGGCGGGAGAAGGGGTGGGAGGAGAGGCGGAGCCGGAAACGGGTGCGAGGGCGTGCTGCGTCTGGGGCACGGAGGACCGTCCTGAAGGTTCGCGAAAGAGCGCACGGCGAAGCGCGCGCTGGGAAGCAGGGGAGGCGAATTCAGCAGGACGGGCGACACACGCAGCCCGCGTAGCGGACGAGGTCCATGTGGACCCTCCGCCACAGGCGCACATCGGTGTCGGTCACGCTCCGGAGTACACCACGGTCGACCGAGAGGGTCAATCGACCCCATCGACCGTCACATGCCTGTCATACGGCGGTCATGTGACATCCGCGGCCGCGTCCTCCGGCACCGTTCCCGCCCCCTGACCAGCCTCCTGCTCAGCCTCCTCAGCCGCCCCCCGCTCCGATTCAGGCCCCGGTTCAGACCCCGGCTCCGACTCCGCCGACGCCTCCCCGCCCCGTACCGCGTCCGCCGCCGCGTGCAGCTCCTCCGGCCGCACTCCGGCGAAGGCCGCGGCCAGATGCCCGTCCGGGCGGACGAGGAGCACCGCGTGGGCCGGGGCGCCCGGGTATGCCTCGGTCACCAGGAGCTCGGCCGGTGCCGGCAGCCCGTCCACGGCCTCGGCGAGCCGGGGCATCACCCCGGCGCTCACCCAGTGCCGCCGGTCCCACACCCCGGTGCCCGGGGCGACGAGCAGCACCAGGAGCCGGCCCCGGCCGAGCCGGTCCCGCAGCCGCACGGTCGTCCCGTCGGGCGCCGTCACCCGGACGTCGTCGACCGGCGCGCCGTCCGGCGTGGCCACCGGGATCCGGCCCTCGGAGGGCTCCGGCGCCAGCGGCGAGTGCGGGAACGCGGGCAGCGCGCCCAGCGGGCCGCGCCCCAGGTGTCCGTCGGTCAGCAGCGCGTCGTGGCCCCGCCCGCCGCCCGCCAGATAGGTGCGCAGCCCCCCGCCGCCGCGCAGCACGGGCAGCACCTGGTCGGCCGCGCGCAGCAGCCCGGCCACCGCCGCCCGGCGCTCGCTCTGATAGCTGTCGAGGAGGGCGGCCGGGGCGGTGCGGTGGTGCCAGGCGAAGGCCAGCTTCCAGGCCAGGTTGTCGATGTCCCGCAGGCCCTCGTCGAGCCCCTGGGTGCCGAGCGCGCCCAGCAGGTGCGCCGCGTCGCCGGCGAGGAAGACCCGGTCCACCCGCCAGCGCCGGGCGAGCCGGTGGTGCACGGTGTGGACGCCGGTGTCGATGAGGTCGTACGGCGGGGTCGTGCCCTCGCACCACCCGGCCAGGGTCTCGCGGATGCGGGTGACGAGCGCGTCGGGGGTGACGAGTTCGCCGCGGGGCGGCAGCAGCCAGTCGATCCGCCACACCCCGTCCGGCAGCGGGCGGGCCGCGATCTCCTCTCCGCCGCTGCGCCACGGCGGCCGGCGGTGGAGCAGGGCCTCACCCGCCCAGGGGAGTTCGGTGCGCAGCGCGGCGACCGCGTGCCGTTCCACCGCCGTACGCCCCGGGAAGCGGACGCCGAGCAGTTTGCGGACGGTCGAGCGGGCGCCGTCGCAGCCGACGAGATGGCTGCCGCGCCACCAGGTGCCGTCCGGGCCGCGGGTGTGGGCGCTGACCCCGCCGGCGTCCTGCTCGATGGTGTCGACCCGGGAGTCGGTGACCAGGGTGACGAGGTCCTGGCGCGCGATGGCGTCGCGCAGCCCGCGGGCCAGGGCGTGCTGGGGGATGTGCAGCGGGGCGGCCGGGCCGGCGACACCGTCCTCCGCGCCCGCGTCCCCGGCCAGGCCGAGGTCGAGCGGGACGTGCCGCATCTGCTGCCGGCGGCGCATCGAGCGCCAGCCGACCCAGCGGACCCCCTCGTCACGCAGCGTGGCGCAGCCGAGCCGTTCCACCAGGGCGGCCATGTCGGCGCGCAGCACGACCGTGCGGGCGGGGCGCGGCTCCTCCTTGCCCGCGCTCTCGTCGAGGACGACGCTGGGCACGTCCTGGGCGGCCAGGGCGAGGGAGAGCGCGAGGCCGACCGGCCCCGCGCCCACGATGATCACCGGGTCCACGGCGCGGCTCCTGAGGGCGTGCGAGGCCGTACGGTCGTGCGGGAAGCACAGCGGGGTGTGGCGCGGGCCCGGAGCTTGATCACAGAACGTATGCAACCGACTGGGGGTGCGTGCGTCAAGTGACGGGGGCAGCGGCGTCGCCACTGCCCCCGGATGATGTCACATGCCGTCAGTTCTTCGTGATACCAGGGCCGTCGGCGGGGCCGCGCGTGCCCTCCGTGCCCGCTTCCGTGCCGGTCTCGACCTCGCTGCCCGGGGCGGTGGCGTGGGCGACCGCGATGCCGGTCTTCGCCCGGCGGCCGCGCTTCTCGATCCAGGTGGCGAGCGCGGACAGCGCCAGACACAGGGCGATGTAGATGACGCCGAAGACCACGATCACGGAGACGTACGGGTACGAGCCGTTGACCAGCGTGTTGGAGGCGATCAGCCGGGCCGAGTAGAGCAGCTCGGGGTAGAGGATGACGAAGCCGAACGAGGTGTCCTTGAGGGTCACCACCAGTTGGCTGATGATCGTCGGCAGCATGGCCCGGACCGCCTGCGGCAGCAGGACGGTGGTCATCACCTGGGTCTTGTTCATGCCGAGCGCGTAGGCCGCCTCGCGCTGTCCGCGCGGCACGGAGTTGACGCCGGCGCGCAGCACCTCGGCCTGGACGCAGCCGTTGTAGATGGACAGGCCGATCGCCAGCGCCCACATCGAGTAGTCGGTGAGGAAGGCGACCCACACCGCGTAGATGGTGATCAGCAGCGGGAGGGAGCGGAAGACCTCGATGAAGGCCGTGGCGGGCCAGCTTATCGCCTTGTGGTCGGAGAGCCGGGCGACGGCCAGCAGCACGCCGAGCACGAGGGAGCCGACGGCGGCGAGGGCGAATGCCTTCAGCGTGGCGAGCAGGGCGTCGGCGATGTTCTGCCGGATGCCCGCGTAGTTGAAGATGTCCCACATCTCGGGGGCGAGGTGCCCCTTGTCGTGCAGCCGCAGCACGCTGACCACGAGCAGGGCGACGATGACGAGGCTGCCGACGACGGCGTAGATCCGGTTGCGGATCCGCGCCTTGGGGCCGGGGGCGTCGAAGAGAACGCTGGCGCTCATCGGGCGACCTCCATGTTGCGCTCGAGGAGACGGAAGAGTCCGCTGATGGCGAAGGTGATGACGAGGTAGGCCACGGCGACCCAGCAGAAGATCGGGAGGATCGCGTAACCCTGCTCGCTCATCAGCGTCTGCCAGCCGAAGAGTTCGGTGACGCTGAAGGCGCCGGCGATGGCCGAGTTCTTGGTCAGGGCGATGAAGATCGAGCTGAGCGGCGGCAGCACCGTACGGGTGGCCTGCGGCAGCACGATCAGGCGCAGCGTCTGCGAGAAGGTCATACCGAGCGAGCGGGCGGCCTCGGCCTGGCCCAGCGGCACCGTGCTGATGCCGGAGCGGACCGCCTCGCACACGAACGAGGAGGTGTAGAAGCCGAGCGCCAGCGAGGCGAGCACGAAGGGGCTCATGCCCGGGAAGAGGATCTCCGGGACGACGAAGAAGAAGACCAGGAAGAGCAGCGTCAGCGGGGTGTTGCGCAGCAGCGTCACCCACGCCGTGCCGAAGAAGCGCAGCGGCGGGACGGGCGAGACGCGGAAGCCGGCGATGACGATGCCGAGGACCAGGGCGATGACCGAGCTGACGGCGGTGATCGACACGGTTCCTATGAATCCGTTGCGGAACTCCGCGAAATGGTCGAGCAGTACGTTCATGAGGACTCCGCGTCGGCAGTCAGCGGCAGGTTTACGGGCAGGGGGCGGGGCGCCCCGTAGCGCACAGGGCGTACGGGGCGCTCACGCGGAGGCGGATCAGTAGCGGACGACCGCCGGCGGCTCGGTGTAGTCGGAGCCGGAGAGACCGAGGGTGGCCTCGTAGATCTTCTTGTAGGTGCCGTCGCCCACGTACTTGACGAGGATGTCGTTGACCTTGTCGCGGAGGACCTTGTCCTCCTTGTTCAGGCCGATGCCGTACGGCTCCTTGGTGAACGGCTTGCCGACGACCTTGAGCTTGCCGGCGTTGGCGGCGGCGTAGCCCTTCAGGATGGAGTCGTCGGTGGTGACGGCGTCGACCTGCTTGGTCAGGAGCTGCTGGACGCAGTCGGAGTACTTGCCGAGCTCGACGGTCTCCGCGCCGTACTGCGGCTTCTTGATCTCCTGGAGCGGGGTCGAGCCGGTGATCGAGCAGACCTTCTTGCCCTTGACGGACTCGGGGCCGGTGATCGCGGTCTCGTCCTTGCGGACCAGGAGGTCGGCACCGGCCTGGTAGTACGGGCCCGCGAAGCCGACCTGCGCCTTGCGCTTGTCGTTGATCGTGTAGGTGCCGACGTAGTAGTCGACCTGGCCGGTGGAGATCGCGGTCTCGCGCAGCTTGGAGTCGACCGTCTTCCACTCGATCTGGTCCTCCGAGAAGCCCAGGTCGGCGGCGATCATTTTGGCGATCTCGATGTCGAAGCCCGAGCGCTTCTTGGTGGCCTGGTCCTCGAAGCCGAGGTACGGCTGGTCGGCCTTGGAGCCGATGATCAGCTTGCCGCGCTGCTTGGCCTTCTTGAAGGTCGGCGAGTTCAGGTCGACACCGGTCGCGACGGTGTACGTGGGGAGCTTGGGGGCGCTGGCGTCACCGGGCTTCGTGGCGGGCTTGTCGCCGGCCGAGCCCTCCTTGCCGCCACAGGCGGTCGCGGTCAGCGCGAGCACGGCAACGGCCACGGCCGCGGTCTTGCGGAGCTTCATCGTGAACATCCCTCAGGGTCGTGGGTAGTTGATCGTCAGTGTGCAGCACGTCGGCTGTGGCGACTAAGGAGTTGCCAAGGCGTTGCCGAGCACTTGTCGCGGTGCGGGCGGTGGGAGTACGGAGCCGCGGGCGCCGCGAGGTCCCGGCGCGGCGTCAGTGGTGCAGGATCTTCGACAGGAAGTCCTTGGCGCGGTCGCTGCGCGGGTTGCTGAAGAACTCGTCGGGCGTGGCCTGCTCCACGATCCGCCCGTCCGCCATGAAGACCACACGGTTGGCGGCGGACCGGGCGAAGCCCATCTCGTGGGTGACGACCACCATCGTCATGCCGTCCCGGGCCAACTGCTGCATCACCTCCAGGACCTCGTTGATCATCTCCGGGTCGAGCGCCGAGGTCGGCTCGTCGAACAGGATGACCTTCGGGTCCATCGCGAGCGCGCGGGCGATCGCCACGCGCTGCTGCTGACCGCCGGAGAGCTGCGCCGGGTACTTGTCCGCCTGCGTGCCGACCCCGACCCGGTCCAGAAGGGCACGGGCCTTGGCCTCCGCCGCCTTCTTCTCGGTCTTGCGCACCTTGACCTGACCCAGCATCACGTTCTCGAGCACCGTCTTGTGCGCGAAGAGGTTGAAGGACTGGAAGACCATGCCGACGTCGGAACGCAGCCGCGCCAGCTCCTTGCCCTCCTGGGGCAGGGGCTTCCCGTCGATGGTGATGCTGCCGGAGTCGATCGTCTCCAGGCGGTTGATCGTGCGGCACAACGTCGACTTGCCGGACCCGGACGGCCCGATGACCACCACGACCTCGCCGCGGTGGATCGTCAGGTCGATGTCCTGGAGCACGTGCAGCGCGCCGAAGTGCTTGTTCACGTCGGACAGCACGACCAGGTCGTCCGTGGCCGGCACGGCGCCCTCCGAACCCTTGGTCACTGACACTCCGCTCATCGGCATCTCGCTCCGTCCTGCTCGGTTGGGGAGGACACTAGAGACCGGGTGCGAGAAGCGTCATCACATCTGAGCGAAGTTTGAGCATAACGATCCGGTCGCAACCGGACACACTGCGTGAAGGGGGTGCCCACCGCCGTACCGGGTGGATAACGGAAACGTGGGTGTCACGGGGGGACACTTGACTGTGACCGCGACCATCGGCGTTCATGCCCTGGTACACAGATAGTCGTCACCCGCGCCGCGCGAGCGTCGCGCGCACCCATGCGACCGCAGACCGGACCCCCTGCGGAGGCACCGTCGAGAGTTGCCGAGAGATCACGGAGGAGGGCCATGAGACTGCTGCTCGTCGAGGACGACGACCACGTCGCCGCCGCGCTCTCCGCGATCCTCGCCCGGCACGGCTTCACCGTCACCCACGCCCGCAACGGCGAGGAGGCGCTCCAGGCCGTGCTGCCCGCCGCCCACGGCGAGCGCCCCTCGTACGGGGTGATCCTGCTCGACCTCGGCCTGCCCGACCAGGACGGCTACCAGGTCTGCGGGCGCATCCGGAAGCTCACCACCACCCCCGTGATCATGGTGACCGCGCGCGCCGACGTCCGCTCCCGGATCCACGGCCTCAATCTCGGCGCCGACGACTACGTCGTCAAGCCCTACGACACCGGTGAGCTGCTCGCCCGGATCCACGCCGTCAGCCGGCGCAGCGCCGCCGGCGACGAGCAGTCCGGCTCCGGCGAGGACAGCACCCTGCGCCTCGGCTCCGTCACCATCGAGCTGCCCACCCGCCGGGTCAGCGTCGACGGCGACGCCGTCCCCCTCACCCGCAAGGAGTTCGACCTCCTCGCCCTGCTCGCCCAGCGGCCCGGCGTGGTCTTCCGCCGCGAGCAGATCATCAGCGAGGTCTGGCGCACCAACTGGGAGGGCACCGGGCGCACCCTGGAGGTCCATGTGGCCTCCCTGCGCTCGAAGTTGCGGATGCCCGCCCTGATCGAGACCGTGCGGGGCGTCGGCTACCGCCTGGTCGCGCCCACCGCGTAGAACGAGGCCCGCCCGCCCGTGCGCACCCGACTCCTCCCGCTCCTGATCGTCCTGATGGCCGGCGTGCTGCTCGCCCTCGGCTTCCCGCTGGCCGCCAGCACCGCCGCCTCGGAGCAGCAGCGCGTGATCGTCGACCGGCTCGACGACGCCGCCCGCTTCGCCGCGCTCGCCCAGTTCGTCGAGGAGCGCAGCTTCGGCCCCGACGAGCGGCGCTCCACCCTCAGCGGCGAGCTCGCCAGCTACCACGAGGTCTACGGCATCCGCGCCGGCATCTTCTACCGCGACAACCAGGCCATGGCCGCCGCCCCGGAGGACTGGGTCGTCCCGTACGAGGGGGAGGGCCGGCGCGCCTTCAACGAGGCCCTGCTCGGCCGCCGCAGCCACGACCCGCCGCAGGTCTGGCCCTGGCAGGGGCACGCCCGGCTCACCATCGCCTCCCCGGTCGTCCGGGACGGCGACGTCGTCGCCGTCGTCGTCACCGACTCGCCCACCGGGCAGTTGCGCTCCCGGATCCTGCGCGACTGGCTGCTGATCTTCGCCGGCGAGGCCGCCGCCATGCTGCTCGCGGTGGGCGCCGCCTTCCGGCTCACCGGCTGGGTGCTGCGGCCCGTGCGGGTCCTCGACGCCGTCACCCACGACATCGCCACCGGACGGATGAAGTCCCGCGTCGCCGCCGCCGGCGGGCCGCCCGAACTGCGGCGGCTCGCCCGCTCGTTCAACGAGATGGCCGACAACGTCGAGGACGTCCTCGAACAGCAGCGGGCCTTCGTCGCCGACGCCTCCCACCAACTGCGCAACCCGCTCGCCGCGCTGCTGCTGCGGATCGAGCTGCTCGCCCTCGAACTGCCCGAGGGCAACGAGGAGATCGCCTCCGTCCGGACCGAGGGCAAGCGGCTCGCCCAGGTCCTCGACGATCTGCTCGACCTCGCGCTCGCCGAGCACACGGCCGCCGACCTGAGGCTGACCGACATCGGCGCGCTCACCGCCGAGCGGGTGGCCTCCTGGCGGCCGGTCGCCGACGACAAGGGCGTGGCGATCGTCGCCGACACCGCCGCCGTCACCGCCTGGGCGGACCCGGTGGCGCTGTCCAGCGCGCTCGACGCGGTGATCGACAACGCCCTGAAGTTCACCCCGGCGGGTGAGGACGTCACCGTCGCCGTCTCCCTCGCCCCCGGCGGCCGCACCGTCGCCGTGGAGGTCGCCGACCACGGCCCCGGGCTCACCGACGAGGAGCTGGAGCGGGTCGGCGACCGCTTCTGGCGCTCCAACCGGCACCAGAACGTCAAGGGCTCGGGCCTGGGCCTGTCCATCGCCCGGGTCCTCCTCGCGGCGGGCAGCGGCGGCATCGCGTTCGCCCGCAACGAGCCGCACGGCCTCAAGGTGACCGTCACCGTCCCCCGGGACGACCCCCGGACCGCCGGGGACGGCCCCGGCGCCGCCGGCGGCGGCCCCCGAGGCGCCCGCCCAGGTGGCTTGCGCTCAGGCGGCGGTCAGGGCTTCACGGAGCGGTAGTAGCGCCGGGCGCCCTCGTGCAGGGGCAGCGGATCGGTGTAGATCGCGGTCCGCAGGTCCACCAACTGGGCCGGGTGGACCTGGCCGCCGATGCGGTCACGGCTGGCGATCACCGTACGGGTGAAGCCCTCCACCAGGTCCGGGTCGGCGGCGTCCGTGGTGACCAGGATGTTCGCCACCGCCAGCGTGTCCACCGAGTTGCCGTCCTGGGCCAGGCTGTAGGCGTCGGCCGGGATCGTCGCCGAGCGGTAGTGGCGGGTGGACTCGCCCACGTCGTGCAGGCTCTCGATCAGGGCCTCGTCCAGCGCCACCAGCCGGACCGGCAGCCGCTCGGACAGGTCCTGGACGGCCTGGGTGGGCAGGCCGCCCGACCAGAAGAAGGCGTCCAACCGGTGCCGCTCCAGGAGGCCCGGCATCGTGTCGATGCCGGCCGAGACGGGGACGATGTCGACGTCCGGGGTCAGCCCGGCGGCCGCGAGCACCCGGTCGGCGATCAGCCGCACGCCCGAGCCGGCCTGGCCGACGCCGACCCGCCGCCCGCGCAGATCGGCCACCGACTGCACGGTCGAGCCCTTGGGGACGACGAGCTGGACGTAGTCGTCGTAGAGCCGGGCGCAGCCGCGCAGCCGCTCGAAGCCGGGCCTGCGGTCGCGCTGGTACTGGGCCACGGCGTCCGCCGTCGCCACCGTGAAATCGGCCTCCCCGGAGGCGAGCCTGGCCAGGTTCTGCTGGGAGCCCTCGCTGTCGGTCAGCGTTATCGAGACATCCGGGAGATCGCGGGCCAGGGCCTGCTGGAGCAGCTTCCCGTACCGCTGGTAGACGCCCGTGGGCACGCCGGTGCTGAAGGTGACATGCCCGCTGGGCTCCTTCGTACCGATCGGAACCAGCCACCACACCAGGACTCCGGCCAGCGCCAGGAGCGCTGCCGAGACCTGGAGGACGCGGCGGCGGGCGGAGCGGGAGAGTGCGGCGGGCATGGCGCGATCCTGCCAGTTGGTCGGCGGTCCTGGCCAGGGCCGCCGGCACCGGGGGAGGGGGAGCTGGGGGGAGGGCGGGGTGGCCGCTCAGCCGGTGGACCGTACGAGGCCGGCCGGCGGGGTCAGGGACGCGGACTGCTCCCGCAGCCAGGTGAGCAGCGCGGCGATCCGGGCGTCCCGCTCCGGCGGGCGCGGGCTGAGCAGCCCGTAGCCCGTCCCGTCCGCGACGAACCCGTACGGGGCGGCCAGCCGGCCCCCCACGAGGTCGTCATGGACCAGGGCGTACGGCCCGACGGCGACGCCCACGCCCGCGACGGCCGCCTGGAGCGCCAGGTAGAAGTGCTCGAAGGTCTGCCGGCCGGCGGCCGGGGCGGCGGTGCCCGACGAGGGCAGGACGTGTCCCGTCAGCCGCCGCCAGTCGTCCCAGGCGGACGGCCGGGTGCCGGTGTGCAGCAGGATGACGCCCTCCTCGTCGCCCGCCGCCAGCCGCTCGGCGAGTTCGGGGCGGCAGACCGGGCCGATCCACTCCTCGAAGAGCGGCACCCGGCTCACTCCCCGGGGCGCGGGGAAGTCGTCCCGGCGCAGCGCCGCGTCCACGGTGTCCCGCGCGAAGTCCGGCGGTCCGCCGCCCGCCGACAGGTGCACGGTCAGATCGGGGTGCCGGGCCGCGAGGTCGGGAAGGCGCGGGATGAGCCAGCGCATCAGCAGCGTGGGCTCGCAGGACAGCGCGAGGGGGCCGCCGCCGGGCCCCCGGCCGGAGACCTCCTCCGCCGCCGTCTCGATCAGGTCGAGCGCCTCCCGGACGGCCGCGGCGAGACGCCGGGCCTGCGGTGTGGGCCGCAGAGAGCGCGCCCCGCGCTCGAACAAGGAGGTCCCGAGGGCCTTCTCCAGGTTCCGCACCTGGCGGCTGACCGCGCCGTGCGTGACGTGGAGCTCGCGGGCGGCGGCGGTCATGCTCGCGTGGCGCACGGCCGCCTCGAAGGGCAGCAGGGTGGTCAGCGGGGGCAGGGACGGCCAGGTCATGGAGGAAACCTAGTGTGAGCCGCGGTCACAGGTGGAGTGAGAAGGAATCGCTTGTCCTGCGGCTTCTCGGGAGGCGAGGGTGGTGCGCGTGAGCCGAGGGGTGAACGCCGAGTCGTCCACTCGATCCTCGGCGACACGGCCACCCGTCCAGGACCAAGGGGTCAGCCCGTGATGCCGCCCGCCACCGTCGCCGTCCTCGCCGACGACCTCACCAGCGCCGCCGACGGCGCCGCCCCCTTCCGCAGGAACGGGCACCGCGCCCGGGTCCTCTTCGCACCCGACGGCGCCGCCGCCCGCGAGGCCGGCGTCACCGCCGTCGACCTCGGCACCCGGCTCCTGGGAGAGACGGAAGCCGCCGCCCGGACGCGCGAGGCGGCGGCCGCGTACGCCGACGCGGAACTCCTGATCAAGACCGTCGACTCGACCCTGCGCGGCCACGTGGCCGCCGAACTGCGGGCCGCCCTCGCCGGCTCCGGCCGCCGCACCGCGATCCTGGCCCCCGCCTTCCCGGCCGAGGGCCGTACGACGGTCGGAGGCGTCCAGTACGTCCGGGGCGTACGGGTCGACGCGAGCGAGTTCGCCCACGACCCGGCCCACCCGGTCCGCTCGGCCGACCTCACCCACCTCCTCCCGGAGGCGATCGTGCTCGGCGGGGCCGCGGCCCGGGGCTCCGTACCCGCTGCCGTCCCGGCCTTCGCGCCCGCTCCGGAGCATGCCCCCGACGCCGGTCCGACCTCCGCTCCCGGCCTTGGCCTGGCGGACGCCCCCGGCGCCGGTCCGACCTCCGTGCCCGGCCCCGGCCCGGCGTGGACCTCCGGCGCGGGTCCGGCTCCCGGTCCGGGCCCGGCTCCCGCTGCCGTCCCGGCCTCCGCGCCCGCTCCGGAGCGTGTCCCCGGCGCCGGCCCGGGCCCCGATTCCGCTGCCGTCCCCGCTCCCGGACTCGGCCTGGCGGGCACCGCCGGCGCCGGTCCGACCTCCGCTCCCGGCCCCGGCCCGGCGCGTACCCCCCGCACGGGTCCGGCTCCCGGCCCCGCCCTCCCCGGCCCCGCGCCCCACCCGTTCGCCGAACTGCCGCGGCTGGTCGAGGCGGGCGGGATCGTCGTCTGTTCGGCGGCCACCGACGCGGACCTCGACGCCGTCGTCGCCGCCGTCCCCCGGCCGCAGGAGGTCCTGTGGGTCGGCTCGCCGGGGCTCGCGGACGCGCTGGCCCGCCGGTACGCCCGGCGTCCCGCCGACGCCCTCCCTGAACTCCCCGCCGTAAGGCGCCCGCTGGCCGTCGTCGGCAGCGCCCACCCCGCGAGCCGCCGCCAGCTCGCCGCCCTGCGCGCGCGGTCCATCGGCCGGCCCGGCCCCGTCGCCGCCCTCCACACCCCGGAGGAACGCGCCGACGACCCCGGCGCGCTGATCCGCCGGCTCGCGGAGCGGACACGGGAGCGGACCCGGAGCGGTCTCGCGGACGGACTCGTCCTCACCGGCGGGGAGACCGCCGCCGCCGTCCTCGGCGCGCTCGGCGGCACCGGCATCGAGCTGTACGACGAGCCGGAGCCCGGCATCGCCCGCGGCACCCTGCACGGCCCCGCCGCGCCCCGCCTCCCCGTGCTCGTCAAGGCCGGCGGCTTCGGCGACGACGCCACCCTCGTCCGTCTCCACGCCCTCCTCGCGGCGGGCGGCGCCCGGTGAAGGGCCGCCCGATCGCCGTCACCATGGGCGACCCCCACGGCATCGGCCCCGAGATCACCGTCAGGGCCTGCGCGGACCCGCGCCGCCGCGCCCCCGTCGTCGTCATCGGCGACCCCGGCACCCTGGAACGCGCCTGCCGCACCACCGGCACCCGCCTGAACGTCCGCACCCTGTCGTCCGCCACCGAGGCGGAGGGCGCCGGCCGCACCCCCGGCGTCCTGGACGTCCTCGCGGAAGGCCCCGCCCTCCCGGCAGGGCTCGCCCTCGGCACCGTCGCCGCCGAGGCGGGCGCGGCCTCCTACGCGTACGTCCGCAAAGGCGTCGAACTCGCCCTCGCGGGCCGGGTACGGGCGCTCACCACCGCCCCGATCCACAAGGAGGCGCTGCGCCTCGCCGGAGTGCCGCACCCCGGCCACACCGAGATCCTGGCCGAGCTCTCCGGCACCCGGAGCTACGCCATGATGATGGCCAACGACGAGCTGCGGACCGTCCTCGTCACCGTCCACCAGTCGCTGCGCACCGCGATCGACGCGCTCACCGTCGAGCGGGAACTCGACACCATCCGGCTCACCCACCGCGCCCTGCGCGGCCCCTCGACGCGGCGCCCCCGGATCGCCGTCGCCGCCCTCAACCCGCACGCCGGCGAGAACGGCCTCTTCGGCCGCGAGGACCTCGACATCATCGCCCCTGCCGTGCAAGCCGCCCGCGCGGAAGGCATCGCCGCGAGCGGGCCCTGGCCCGCCGACACCGTCTTCATGCGGGCGCGGGCGGGGGAGTTCGACGCCGTCGTCGCCCAGTACCACGACCAGGGGCTCATCCCGGTCAAGTACCTCGGCCTGGAGCACGGCGTGAACATCACCCTCGGCCTGCCGTTCGTCCGCACCAGCGTCGACCACGGCACCGCCTTCGACCTCGCCGGCACCGGCACCGCCGACCACACGAGCCTGCTCACCGCCCTGCACCACGCCGCCGAGCTGGCCCCGGAAGCCCCTGAGGCCCGGAAGCCCCTTAGCCCCCGAAGCCCTTAGCCCCCCGACACCAGCCCCCGACACCCCGCAGGACGCCGCCATGGACTTCGTCTTCATGCTCACCCGCGACGACCGGACCGTCACCGACTGCCTCCACGTCCTCGACTCCGTCCGCGAGCTCGGCATCACCCACATCGGCTTCAAGGACGTCGGCGTCGACACCGCGACCCTGCGCCGGCTCCACGAACAGATCCGGGCACTCGGCGCCACCAGTCACCTCGAGGTCGTCTCCACGGGCCGCGACCAGGCCCTCGCCTCCGTACGGACGGCCGTCGACCTCGGTGTCGACTGGCTGCTCGGCGGCACCTGGATCGAGGAGACCCTCGCCCTGCTCGCCGGCAGCGGCGTCCGCTACCTCCCCTTCGCCGGCGAGCCGACGGGCCACCCGACCCGCCTGGCGGGCAGCCCCGCCCGTATCGCAGAGGACTGCCGCCGGGCCGAGGCCGCCGGCTGCGCGGGCGTCGACCTGCTCGCCCACCGGGCCACCGAGGCCGACCCGCTCGACCTGGTCCGCGCGGCCCGAGCCGCCACCGGGGGCCGGCTCGTCGTCGCGGGTTCGCTGAGCAGCCCCGCCCAGATCCACGCCCTCGCCGAGGCCGGAGCGGACGCCTTCACCGTCGGTTCGGCGGCCTTCGCGGGCGCCGTCCGCCCGGACGCCGGCGGCCTCGCGGCCCAGCTCGCGGCGATCCTGGAGGCGAGCGGCGGCCCGAGCCAGCCCGGGCAGTCCCGCGACCCCCTTACCCTTGTGAGGTGACCAGCAGCAAAGACGGGACCGGAGCCGTGGCCGAGCAGGACGTCGTGACGCGAACCTACGAAGTGCGCACCTACGGGTGCCAGATGAACGTCCACGATTCCGAGCGGCTCTCCGGCCTCCTGGAGGACGCGGGCTATGTGCGGGCGCCCGAGGGCGCCGACGGCGACGCCGACGTCGTGGTCTTCAACACCTGCGCGGTCCGTGAGAACGCCGACAACAAGCTGTACGGGAACCTCGGCCACCTCGCGCCGAAGAAGGCGGCCAGGCCCGGCATGCAGATCGCCGTCGGCGGCTGCCTGGCCCAGAAGGACCGCGACACCATCGTCAAGCGGGCCCCCTGGGTCGACGTGGTCTTCGGCACGCACAACATCGGCAAGCTGCCGGTCCTCCTGGAGCGCGCCCGCGTCCAGGAGGAGGCCCAGGTCGAGATCGCGGAGTCCCTGGAGGCATTCCCGTCGACCCTGCCGACCCGCCGCGAGTCCGCGTACGCCGCGTGGGTCTCCATCTCCGTCGGCTGCAACAACACCTGCACCTTCTGCATCGTCCCGGCGCTGCGCGGCAAGGAGGAGGACCGCCGCCCCGGCGACATCCTCGCCGAGATCGAGGCACTGGTCGCCGAGGGCGTCTCCGAGATCACCCTGCTCGGCCAGAACGTCAACGCCTACGGCTCCGACCTGGGCGACCGCGAGGCGTTCAGCAAGCTGCTGCGCGCCTGCGGCGAGATCGAGGGCCTGGAGCGGGTCCGCTTCACCTCCCCGCACCCGCGCGACTTCACCGACGACGTCATCGCCGCCATGGCCGAGACGCCGAACGTGATGCCGCAGCTCCACATGCCGCTGCAGTCCGGTTCGGACACGATCCTGAAGGCGATGCGCCGCTCGTACCGGCAGGAGCGTTTCCTCGGGATCATCGAGAAGGTGCGCGCGGCCATCCCGCACGCCGCCATCTCCACCGACATCATCGTGGGCTTCCCCGGCGAGACCGAGGAGGACTTCGAGCAGACCCTGCACGTCGTGCGCGAGGCCCGCTTCGCGAACGCCTTCACCTTCCAGTACTCCAAGCGCCCCGGCACCCCGGCGGCCACCATGGAGGGGCAGATCCCCAAGGCGGTCGTGCAGGCGCGTTACGAGCGCCTGGTCGCCCTCCAGGAGGAGATCTCCTGGGAGGAGAACAGGAAGCAGGTCGGCCGCACCCTGGAGGTCATGGTCGCCGAGGGCGAGGGCCGCAAGGACGGCGAGACGCACCGCCTGTCCGGCCGCGCCCCCGACAACCGGCTCGTCCACTTCACCAAGCCCGACGAGGACGTCCGGCCCGGCGACGTGGTCACCGTCGAGATCACCTACGCCGCCCCGCATCACCTGCTCGCCGAGGGCCCCACCACCTCCGTGCGCCGCACCCGCGCGGGCGACGCCTGGGAGAAGCGCACCGCCGCGGCGGCCGCGAAGCCGGCCGGCGTGCTGCTCGGACTGCCGAAGATCGGCGTCCCCGAGCCGCTGCCGGTGGCGGACGCGCCGGCCTGCGGCAGCCACTGACGGAAAGCCGCTGAGCGAGCAGGATGAACGGGGGGAACAGATGGGGACGTGGGCCGTCATAGCCCAGTACGGGTCCGGGGAGAACTACCGGACCCGGGTCGTCGATGAGGTGACCGGCACGCGGGAGCAGGCGCGGGACGCGCTGTGGAAGGCCGCCCTCACGTTTCGGCAACCGGTGCGTGAGAAGCGCCGCCGGGTGTACCGGCTCGGCACGGGCGACAGCTATCTCGTACGGGTCAGCGGCCTGATGTCCGAGACGGACAGCGTCCTTTCCCTGGCCGAACTGGTCCACGACTCCACCGACCCCGCCGCGGGCGCCCCCGGCCCCTCCGCCGGGACCACCGACGCCGCCGCCCCGGAGGACCCGCCGGTCGCGTAGGAGGCGCAGTAGGCTGCGGATCATGCTTGTCGCCGCAGCCGTCTGCCCCTGCCCCCCGCTGCTCGTGCCCGCCGTCGCGGCCGGTGCGGCCGCCGAGCTCGCCGACGCGCGTACGGCCTGTTCCGACGCGCTCGCGGTGCTGGCCGCCTCCCGGCCCGACCGGCTCGTCGTCGTCGGCCCGGCGGGAGAGGGCGCGCAAGGGGTCCATCCGGCCGGGACGGCCGGTTCCTTCGCCGGGTTCGGCGTCGACCTGACCGTACGGCTCGGCAGCGGCCCCGGCGGCGACCGGCCGCTGCCCGCCTCCCTCGCCGTGGCCGCCTGGCTCCTGGAGCACACGCGGTGGGCCGACGCGCCCGTCGAGGGCCTCGGGGTCGACGAGTCCCTGGAGCCCGCCCGCTGCGCCGCGACCGGCCGGGAGCTCGCCGCGTCGGCGGAGCGGGTCGCCCTGCTCGTGATGGGGGACGGCAGCGCCTGCCGGACCGTGAAGGCACCCGGCTATCTGGACGAGCGCGCCGAGGGCTTCGACGCCGAGGCCGCCCGCGCCCTCGGCGCGGCGGACACGGCGGCGCTGCTCGCCCTGGACCCCGGCCTGGCGCAGGAGCTGAAGGCGGCGGGCCGGGCGCCCTGGCAGGTGCTCGCGGGCGCTGCGGAGGGGGCCGGCCTGGAGGGCCGGCTGCTGTACGAGGACGCCCCGTACGGCGTCGGCTACCTCGTCGCCGCCTGGAGCTGAGACGGCGGACGGCCGCGGAGCAACACGCTCCGCGGCCGTCCGCCGTTCGCCCATCCCCAGTCCGGACCGGACGTCGGTCAGGCGGCCGGCGGCGCCGGGGGAGACGGCGGTGAAGCCGGGGGCGGCGAGGCGGGAGGCGGTGAGGCCGGGGGAGGCGGCGGGGGCGTGCCCTCGTCCTTGTGGGCCAGCCGCTCGATGGCGCCCTTGGCCTTGCCGGTGCCGGACTCGATCTTGTCGCTGTACTTGCCCTTGGTCTTCTCGTCGACCATCCGCGCGGCCTTCTCCAGGCCGTGCTCCACCTTGTCCCCGTGCTCCTTGGCGAGGTCGGAGACCTTCTCCTTGGCGGGGCCGAGCTTGGCCTTCAGTGAATCCAGGAGACCCATGGGGTCACCATCCCTCCGACGGACCTCGGGGCCCGTTCCGTTCCGTGACCGGACGCTTCCGTGCCTGTGGTCGTGCCTATGCGCGGGCGCCTTCGCCGGCCTCGTTGTCCGCGGCCTCCTCCGCCGACTGCTGCTTCGGAATCTCCACGGCCTCGGCCTTCACCGCCGTGTCGGCGGCCCCGGCGACCTCGGTGGTCCCGGCTGCGTCGGCGGCGGTGGCGGTCCCGGCGGCCTCGGTGGCTTCGGGGAGAGACCCCGACTCCGAGACCTCCACCGCCTCCGCCTCCGGAGCGGCCGACGCGTCCGCCGCACCGGCCGGAGCCTCCGTCTCCTCCGTCACGGCCGTCGTCTCGACGGTTTCCTTGCTCTTCCGGCGAAACAATGCGAAAACGCCCATATCTGCTCCCTAGCGTACTCAGGGTCGGAATTCCGCAACAGGCAACGAAGTCGGGCGAGGGCCGTCACGTAGCTCATTCGGGGACGCGCCGTGAGGTTTGCGAGACTGGGGAAGTGAGAAGTGCAGCTCCCGCCCCGCGGGTCATCGCCGTCGTCGGTCCCACAGCGGCCGGAAAGTCCGATCTGGGTGTTTTTCTCGCCCAGGAGCTGGGTGGCGAGGTCGTCAACGCCGACTCGATGCAGCTCTACCGAGGGATGGACATCGGCACCGCCAAACTGACGATGGAGGAGCGCGGCGGCGTCCCGCACCACCTCCTCGACATCTGGGACGTGACCGAGGCCGCCAGCGTCGCCGAGTACCAGCGCCTCGCCCGCGCCGAGATCGACCGGCTGCTCGCCGAGGGCCGCACCCCGATCCTCGTCGGCGGCTCCGGCCTGTACGTACGGGGCGCCATCGACGCGCTGGACTTCCCCGGCACCGACCCGGAGGTCCGGGCCCGCCTGGAGGCCGAGCTGGAGGAGCGCGGCTCCGGCGTCCTGCACGCCCGGCTCGCCGCCGCCGACCCCGAGGCCGCGCGCGCGATCCTGCCCAGCAACGGCCGGCGCATCGTCCGGGCCCTGGAGGTCATCGAGATCACCGGCAAGCCGTTCACGGCCAACCTCCCCGGTCACGACTCCGTCTACGACACGGTCCAGATCGGCGTCGACGTCGCGCGCCCCGAGCTCGACGAGCGCATCGCCACGCGCGTGGACCGCATGTGGGAGGCCGGCCTCGTCGACGAGGTCCGCGCCCTGGAGGCGCGCGGCCTGCGCGAGGGGCGCACGGCCGCCCGCGCGCTCGGCTACCAGCAGGTGCTCGCGGCGCTCGCGGGGGAGTGCGACGAGGACGAGGCGCGCGCCGAGACGGTGCGCGCCACCAAGCGCTTCGCGCGCCGTCAGGACTCCTGGTTCCGGCGCGATCCCCGGGTCCACTGGCTCAGCGGCGCCGCCGCGGACCGCGGGGAACTCCCGCGGCGGGCCCTCACGTTGGTCGAACGAGCGGTTACAGCCTGATCACGTGATGGCATCGGGACGTCATGCCCGTCATTCCGGGGGTCGGTGGCGTGCCATCATCGAGCATCGATCGACCAAGTGGAGTCCGAGTTGGGAGGGCGCGTGGCGATGGAGGCCGGCCCTCGCGACACAGAGCAGCAAGCCGCCGTCCGGGGCGAAAGCCCCGGTGAGGCGCCCGGACTGACGCCGGACGGCCCCGACGAGGCCGAGGGCAGCGCCGTCGAGGTGGACGCGGCGGAGGTCGAGGTGGAACTGCGCCCGCAGCGCCGCCTGCGGATCTGGCAGCTCGCCCCGATCGTCGGGCTCGCCGCCGTCGGGTCCCTGATGTTCGCCTTCCCGCTCGCCTTCGGCTCCGGCGACGGCGGTGCCGTCCTCGCCATGCTGGGCCTGCTGATCAGCTCCTGCGCGGCCGGCTGGGGCATGATGGCCGCCCGCCGGGTCGGCCACACCTGGCCCGGCCTGCCCGCCCGCGGCTCCGGCGAGCGCCCGGACTGGCGCGTCCTCGCCCTGTACGTGTCGGTCAGTGCCCTCCTGGTCGCCCTCGCGGTCTGGCGCGTGGCCCGCCTGCGCTGAGCCGCCGCGCCCCGGCGGTGCCTCTGCGGTGCGGGTGTCATGCCCGGCCCCGTACCGCTCCCCGGACCGTCGGGCCCGCTGTCGTACCCGACCCGTAGAGTTGATCCCGTGACCGACGCGCTGACCTCGCCCCTCGCCTTCCTCAAGGGCCACGGCACGGAGAACGACTTCGTCATCCTCCCCGACGCCGACAACGCCCTCGACCTGCCTCCCGCCCTCGTGGCCCGGCTGTGTGACCGCAGGGCCGGCATCGGGGGCGACGGCGTGCTGCACGTGGTGCGCAGCGCGGCGCACCCGGAGGCGCGGGGCATGGCCGACGAGGCCGAGTGGTTCATGGACTACCGCAACGCGGACGGCTCCGTCGCCGAGATGTGCGGCAACGGTGTCCGCGTCTTCGCCCGCTACCTCCAGCACGCCGGGCACGTCACGGCCGGTGAGGTGGCCGTCGCCACCCGCGGCGGGATCAAGCGCGTCCACCTGGACAAGGACGGCGCGGTCACCGTCCGCATGGGGCGTGCCGTGCTCCCCGAGGACGGCGTCACCGTCACCGTCGACGGCCGTAGCTGGCCCGCCCGCAACGTGAACATGGGCAACCCGCACGCGGTCGCCTTCGTCGACGACCTCGCCCACGCGGGCACCCTGCACGACGAGCCGCCGTACGAGCCGGCCGAGGTCTACCCGAGCGGCGTCAACATCGAGTTCGTCGTCGACCGCGGGCCCCGCCACGTCGCCATGCGCGTCCACGAGCGCGGAGCCTCCGAGACCCGCTCCTGCGGTACGGGCGCCTGCGCCGTCGCCGTCGCCACCGCCCGCCGGGACGGCGTCGACCCCGCCGAGACCGGCACCCCCGTCACGTACACCGTCGACGTCCTCGGCGGCACGCTCGTCATCACCGAGCATCCCGACGGCGAGATCGAGATGACCGGCCCCGCCGTGATCGTCGCCGAGGGCACCGTCGAGCCGTCCTGGCTCGCGCCCTCCGCCTGAGGCACCACCCCTCCGCGCTCCCTCCCTTCGCGTCCGGCCTCCCGCGCCCCGGATGCGAAACGGGCGACGACCGATCCGTCCCTCGAATGGGTGATCCGGTTCACGCTCGGCGAGAGCGCGACTGCGCCACGTGGTGGGGTCGGTAGCATCAAGCACCGGCCCACCGGGCACGCCTGCCCGGTCCCGCCGGTCGACGCCGCCGGAGGTGCCCCCCATGAGCGCAGAGGCCACCGATCCCGTGAGCGAGGCCGGGGCCACCGGCCCCGACGCTCCCGGCCGCAGACGAGGCCGCCCGAGGATCGACCTCCGCAGGCTCGGCCGTGCCGCCCTGCTCGGCGCGACCGCCGGGCCCGCCGTCCGCGACCGGCTGCCCGACGCCATCGGGCACGTCGCCGAGGCCCACCGCGCCCACCACCCCGACGCCGACCTGGCCGTGCTGCGCCGCGCGTACGTGCTCGCCGAGTCCTCGCACCGCGGCCAGTTCCGCAAGAGCGGCGAGCCGTACATCACCCATCCGCTCGCCGTCACCCTGATCCTCGCCGAACTCGGCGCCGAGACCACGACCCTGACCGCCTCCCTGCTCCACGACACCGTCGAGGACACCGAGGTGACGCTCGACCAGGTCCGGCGGGAGTTCGGCGACGAGGTCGCCTATCTCGTCGACGGCGTCACCAAGCTGGAGAAGGTCGACTACGGCGCGGCGGCCGAGCCCGAGACCTTCCGCAAGATGCTCGTCGCCACCGGCAACGACGTCCGCGTCATGTCGATCAAACTCGCCGACCGCCTGCACAACATGCGCACCCTCGGCGTGATGCGCCCCGAGAAACAGGCCCGCATCGCCAAGGTCACCCGGGACGTCCTCATCCCGCTCGCCGAGCGCCTCGGCGTCCAGGCCCTCAAGACCGAGCTGGAGGACCTCGTCTTCGCCATCCTCCACCCCGAGGAGTACGAGGCGACCCGCGCGGTCATCGCCGGCAACCCCGGCGCGGCCGACGCCCTCGCCGCCATCGCCGAACAGGTCTCCGCCGTGCTGCGCGAGGCGGGCATCGGCGCCGAAGTGCTCGTCCGGCCGCGGCACTTCGTCTCCGTCCACCGGGTCCGCCTCAAGCGCGGCGAACTGCGCGGCAGCGACTTCGGGCGGCTGCTCGTCCTGGTCGCGGAGGACGCCGACTGCTACGCCGTCCTCGGCGAACTGCACACCTGCTTCACGCCGGTGATCTCCGAGTTCAAGGACTTCATCGCGGCCCCCAAGTTCAACCTGTACCAGTCGCTGCACACCGCCGTCGCCGCGCCCGACGGCGCCGTCGCCGAAGTCCTCATCCGCACCCACCGGATGCACAAGGTCGCCGAGGCCGGCGTGGTCGCCCTCGGCAACCCGTACAGCGGCCCGGAGACGGGCGCGGGGGAGTGCGTCGAGGACGGCGAGCGCGCCGACCCCACCCGGCCGGGCTGGCTGTCCCGGCTGCTCGACTGGCAGCAGTCCGCCCCCGACCCCGACACCTTCTGGACCTCGCTGCGCGCCGACCTCGCGCAGGACCAGGAGATCACCGTCTTCCGCACCGACGGCGGCGGCCCCGGCGCGATCAGCCTGCCCGCCGGCGCCACCTGCGTCGACGCCGCCTACGCCCAGCACGGCGAGGCCGCCCACGGCTGTCTCGGCGCGCGGGTCAACGGCCGGCTCACCCCCCTCGGCACCGTGCTCCAGGACGGCGACACCGTCCAGTTGCTGCTGGCCCCGGACGCCACCTCGGGGCCGTCGCCGGAGTGGCTCGACCACGCCAGGACCCCCGCCGCGCGGATCGCCATCACCGGCTGGCTCCAGGCCCATCCGGAGGCCGCCAAGGCCCCCGCGGCGGCTCCCCGGCCGCCCGCCGCCGTCACGGCCGACCGGCGCTCCGGGGCCAGGCTGCGCGTCGAGCTGCCCGGCCCGGACGACGCCGAGCCGCCCGCCGTACGCCCGGCAGGCTGCTGCACCCCCGTACCCCCCGACGAGATCACCGGCTTCGTCGTCCGCGGCGGCTCCGTCACCGTCCACCGCACCGGCTGCGCCTCCGCCGACACCATGAAACGGCTCGGCCGGACACCCGTCACCGTCCACTGGGGCGACACCGCCGCCTGCCGGGTCACCCTGGTCGCCGAATCCTTCGGCCGGCCCCGGCTCCTCGCCGACCTCACCGAGGCCATCGCCACCGAGGGCGCCGCTGTCGTCTCCGCCACCGTCGAACCCCCCAGCGAGCAGCGGGTCCGCCACACCTACACCCTGCAACTCCCCGACGCGGCCCGGCTCCCCGCCCTGATGAAGGCGATGCGGGACGTGCCGGGCGTGTACGACGTGCGCCGCGCCCGGCACCAGGCCGCGCCGGAGGGCTGAAATCGGATCCAGGATCCAGGATCCGATCTCCAGAATCCGAGCTCCTGGAGATCGGACGGTGGCGATCGGATGGTGGAGCCCGGGTACGGGATATCGGATGTTGGATATTGGATCCACGATCCGGCGCCCGTGCCCCCTTCGAGTGGCGGGCGCGCGCGCCGCCCCGGGAAGCGGCCACCGCCCTGGTAGCCGTAGCCCATGCCGCTCCCCTCCCGTACGCGGGCCCTGCGCTCCGCCGTCCTCGTCGCCCTCTCCGCCGGTCTCGTCGCCGCCGCCCTGCCCGCGCCCACGCCGCTGGGCATCGGGGATCCGCTCTTCCCCCACCTGGGCAACCCCGGCTACGACGTCCTGACCTACGACATCGACCTCACCTACTCCGGCCGCAACACCACCCCGCTCGACGGCGTCACCCGGATCCAGGCGCTGGCCACCGGCGACCTGGAGCGGATCAACCTCGACTTCACGCACGGCACCGTCTCCGCCGTCGCGGTGGAGGGCGAGCCGGCCGAGTGGACGAGCACCGGCGAGGACCTGGTGATCACCCCCGCCCGGCCGGTGGACCGGGGCGAGAACGTCGAGATCGCCGTCACCCACACCAGCGACCCCACCGGCCCCGCCACCTCCGGCGGCTGGGTCCGCACCGGCGACGGCCTCGTCATGGCCAACCAGGCGGACGCCGCCCACCGCGTCTTCCCCTCCAACGACCACCCCTCCGACAAGGCGTTCTTCACCTTCCGGATCACCGCGCCCAGCGCCCTCACGGCCGTGGCCAACGGTCTGGCCGAGGAGCCCGACCGGAACGGCGCGACCACCACCTGGACCTACCGCACCGCGCACCCCATGGCGACCGAGCTCGCGCAGGTGTCCATCGGGAAGTCCACCGTCGTGCGCCGCGAGGGCCCCGGCGGCCTGCCCGTCCGCGACGTCGTCCGCACCGCCGACCGGGAGCTCCTGGAACCCTGGCTCCGGCGCACCCCCGGACACCTGGAGTGGATGGAGGCCCACGTCGGCCCGTACCCCTTCGAGAACTACGGGGTGCTGATCGCCGACGCCGAGACCGGCTTCGAGCTGGAGACCCAGACCCTCTCCCTCTTCGAGCGCCGTCTGTTCACCGGGCCCGGCTACCCGGAGTGGTTCGTCGACTCCGTCATGGTCCACGAGCTCGCCCACCAGTGGTTCGGCGACAGCGTCTCGCCGCGCACCTGGTCCGACCTCTGGCTCAACGAGGGCCACGCCACCTGGTACGAGGCGCTGTACGCGGAGGAGAACGGCGGGCCCACCCTGGAACGCCGTATGAAGGCCGCGTACGCCGCCTCCGACGGATGGCGGGCGGCCGGCGGGCCGCCCGCCGCGCCCAGGCCGCCGGCGCCCGGCCAGAAGATCAGCCTCTTCCGGCCCGTGGTCTACGACGGCAGCGCCCTGGTGCTGTACGCCCTGCGCCACGAGATCGGCGCCGAGGCGTTCCGGCGCCTGGAGCGCCGCTGGGTGGCCGACCACCGGGACGGCACGGCCACGACCGCCGACTTCACCGCCCTCGCGTCCGAGGTCTCCGGGCGGGACCTGACCCGGTTCTTCGCCGACTGGCTGTACGCGGCGAAGACCCCGCCCATGCCCGGGCACCCCGACTGGCGCAGCCGGGCGCCGGAGCGGGCCGCGGAGCGGGCCTCGGGGGCGGCGAGCGCGTCGGCGCGGTGAAACCCGGGTGACGCGGGCCGCGGCGGCGTGCCACCATCTTCAGGTCGGCGGCGCTGCCGGGCGGCCCCGGGAATTCTTTCCGGGCAGCACGCGTTGTGACTGCCGTAACGGACTTTTCTTCGACGTAAGGATCAAATGACCTCCTCTTCTTCCCCTTCCCAGGACAAGCAGAGCTTCGCGGAGACGAGCCGCACCGAGAGCCTTCGGGCCGATGCCCTGATGGAAGAGGACGTCGCCTGGAGCCACGAGATCGACGGAGAGCGGGACGGCGACCAGTTCGACCGCTCCGAGCGCGCGGCTCTGCGCCGTGTCGCGGGCCTCTCCACCGAGCTCGAGGACGTCACCGAGGTCGAGTACCGCCAGTTGCGCCTGGAGCGCGTCGTGCTGGTCGGTGTGTGGACCTCGGGGACGGTGCAGGACGCGGAGAACTCCCTCGCGGAGCTCGCGGCCCTCGCCGAGACGGCGGGTGCCCTCGTGCTCGACGGTGTCATCCAGCGCCGCGACAAGCCGGACCCGGCCACCTTCATCGGCTCGGGCAAGGCACAGGAGCTTCGGGACATCGTGCTCGAGTCCGGTGCCGACACCGTCGTCTGCGACGGCGAGCTCAGCCCCGGCCAGCTCATCGCCCTCGAAGACGTCGTCAAGGTGAAGGTGGTCGACCGGACCGCCCTCATCCTCGACATCTTCGCCCAGCACGCCAAGTCCCGAGAGGGCAAGGCGCAGGTCGCGCTCGCGCAGATGCAGTACATGCTGCCGCGACTGCGCGGCTGGGGTCAGTCGCTCTCCCGGCAGATGGGTGGCGGCGGCGGTGGCGGGATGGCCACCCGTGGTCCCGGTGAGACCAAGATCGAGACGGACCGGCGCCGGATCCGCGAGAAGATGGCGAAGATGCGCCGGGAGATCGCGGAGATGAAGACCGGCCGCGACATCAAGCGGCAGGAGCGGCGCCGTCACAAGGTGCCGTCGGTCGCCATCGCCGGCTACACCAACGCCGGCAAGTCGTCCCTGCTCAACCGCCTCACCGGCGCGGGCGTGCTGGTGGAGAACGCGCTGTTCGCCACCCTCGACCCGACCGTCCGGCGGGCCGAGACGCCCACCGGCCGGGTCTACACCCTGGCCGACACCGTCGGCTTCGTCCGGCACCTGCCCCACCACCTGGTCGAGGCGTTCCGCTCCACCATGGAGGAGGTCGGCGACTCCGACCTCATCCTGCACGTGGTCGACGGCTCGCACCCGGCCCCGGAGGAGCAGCTCGCCGCGGTCCGCGAGGTGATCCGGGACGTCGGCGCGCTGGACGTGCCGGAGATCGTCGTGATCAACAAGGCGGACGCGGCCGACCCGCTGGTGCTCCAGCGGCTGCTGCGGGTCGAGAAGCACTCCATCGCGGTCTCCGCCCGCTCGGGCGAGGGCATCGAGGAGCTGCTGGCGCTGATCGACGCCGAGCTGCCGCGGCCGCAGGTCGAGATCGAGGTCCTCGTGCCGTACACGCAGGGCGGTCTCGTCTCCCGGGTGCACGCCGAGGGCGAGCTCCTCTCCGAGGAGCACACCCCGGAGGGCACGCTGCTCAAGGCGCGGGTGCACGAGGAGCTGGCGGCGCTGCTCGCGCCGTTCGTTCCGGCCGCGCACTGACGCCACCGACACACAAGGCGCCGGCCGCCTCCCGAGAGGGAGACGGCCGGCGCTTCGTGCGTGTGCGGGGTGTGCGGTGCGTCCGGGTCAGCGGGCGAACTTCTTGCTGACCATCTCGTGGGCCGCCTTGGCGCCCTTGCCCAACTGCGGTCCGGCCAGCCAGCCGTTGCGGCCGGCGGGACCGATCGAGGTGTTCGACACCAGCGCCGTCTTGCCGTTCGGCAGGACGCGGAACCAGCCGCCGCCGGACGATCCGCCGGTCATGGTGCAGCCGATCCGGTACATGGTCGGCGTGGCCGGAGCCGTGGTGTACCGGGTGGCGCGGTCCAGGCACTTGTGCATGATCACGCCGTTGTACGGCGGGCCGGCCGGGTAGCCCCAGGCGCCGACGGTGCCGACCTGCGCGGGAGCCGGAGCGGAGAAGTCCATCGGCAGGGCCACGCCCACCGTCTCCTCGAGCGACTTGCGGCCCTTCTGCGGCTGGACGTGCAGGACGGCGTAGTCGTACGGCCATGCCTGGTTGGTGCCGCCGCTCTTGATCCACTCACCGGAGGTCACGGCCCAGTCGGCCCAGTACTGGCCGTACGGGTAGACCTCGTGCGGCTGCGCGTTGCGCAGGGCGGAGGGAGACTTGCCCTTGTCGTTGAAGGCGGGGACGAAGGTGATGTTGCGGTACCAGCCGCCCTTCTTGCCCGCGTGGACGCAGTGGCCCGCGGTCCACACCAGGTTGGACTTTCCGGGCCGGCGCGGGTCCTTGACGATGGTGCCGGAGCAGACCATGTGGCCCTGCGGCGAGTCGAAGAAGATCTTGCCGACCGGCGCCGCGTTGCGGTGGTACGGCGTCTTCTCGCGCTGCGCCGTCACCGGCCGCGGCACCGGGTCGCTGCCGCCGTAGGTCGCCTGGGTCTCGACGGTCGGGTCGGGGCTCTTCGCGGACTGCATCCGCTCGGTGTCCCAGAGGCCGTCGATCACCGGGTTGACGAAGTCCTCGGCCTCACGGAGCCAGGTGTCCTGGTCCCAGTTCTTCCACTCGCCGTTCTTCCACTTGTCGATGTCGACGCCGTGCTTCTTCAGCTTGTCGGCGAGGTCGGTGGGAAGCTCCGGACCACCGGCGCCCTCGGCCGGGCTCGCGGTGGCGGTGGCGGTGGTGTCGGCGGGCTTGTCCGCCGCCGGGGTCTCCGTCGGGCCGCAGGCCGTGGCGGTCAGCGCTATCGCGAGCGCCGCCGCCACGCCGCCGGCGGGCAGGAGTCGTATGGAACGCATGAAGTGGTGTCCCCCTGGGGTATTCGTCGCGTCCGGCCCGGCCGGCTACGGCCGCCACGGGCATGGTTTTGCCATGGACGCGTCACTAGCGGTTGCACAGTATGCCCGGACGGGCCGGGCGGGACCGCACCGGTCCCGCCCGACCCCCGCGCGTGTCCTACTGGTCGGCGTACTTTTTGCTCACGCCGTCATAGAGCGCCTTGGCCTCGGCGCCCAGGCGCGGACCGGCCAGCCAGCCCGCCGACACCGGCCCGATCGAGGTGTTCGACACCAGCGCCGGCTTGCCGTCCTTGCCCGTGGCCACCCAGCCACCGCCGGACGAACCGCCGGTCATGGTGCAGCCGATCCGGTACATCGTCGGCTGCTCCGCCTTCACCGAGAGACGGCCCGGCTTGTCCGCGCACTGGAACATCTTCTGGCCGTCGAAGGGCTTGCCCGCCGGGTAGCCGGTCGCCGTGATGCTCGCGATCTTCGGGACCGCAGGGGCGTTGAAGTCCACCGGCAGCGCCGCGCCGACCGTCTCCTCCAGCGACTTGCCCGTGCTGCCCTTCTCCGGGGTCACGTGCAGCACCGCGTAGTCGTACGGAGCGCCCTTGCCGCCGGTCTGGCCGCCCTGGTCGATCCACTGCTGGGAGGTCTGCGCCCAGTCGCTCCACCACACGCCGTACGGAGCGATCTCCTCGCGGGTCGCGCTCTCCAGCGCGGACGTCGGCTTGCCGCTGTCGTTGTACGACGGGACGAAGGCGATGTTGCGGTACCAGCCGCCCTTCTTGCCCGCGTGCACGCAGTGCCCGGCCGTCCACACCATGTTGGACTTGCCCGGGCGCGCCGGGTCCTGCACGACCGTCGCCGAGCAGACCATCGAACCCTCGGGCCCGTCGAAGAACACCTTGCCGGAGGCCGGCTCCGACGCGTGGTAGGGCGGCTGCACGGCCTTCGCCCGCACCGGGTCCGGCGTCGGGTCGGTCACGCCCTTGTCACCCGAGATGTCCTCCTCCTCGACCGGCTTGTCCGGACGCTCGGCGTCCCGCATCCGGTCCGGGTCCCAGAGGTCCTCGATGATCGGGTTGACGAAGTCCTTGGCCTCACGCAGCCACTTGTCCCGGTCCCAGTTCTTCCACTCGCCGCCCCGCCACCTGTCGACGTCGATCCCGTGTTCCTTCAGACGCTCCTTCAGGTCCGGCGGAATCGTGATCTTGCCGCCCGAGGACGGGGTCGCGGAGGCGGTGGGCTGCTTGTCACCCCCCGCGTTGTCCTCGGTCGGACCGCAGGCAGTCGCCGTCAGCGTCAGCGCCGCGACGGCGGACGCTGCGGCCAGCAGCGGACGAATCGATCGCATCTCGTGATCCCCCTGGGACTACGTCAACTTGTGCATCAGTGAACAGCGGCGGCGCGGAAGCCCGCGTCGCACGAAGCCCCACTATGCCGGTGACGGAGGGGACGGTACGCGGCAGGGCCGCGGTTCCGGCACCGCTCCGGTCGTTGCCGTGCCGTGATCCGGGACACGCCAAGGATCTTGACCGCCGCCCGTGATCCCCGGCAGACGCCGTCGTTGGTACGTGCGGGGGACGCAACGGCAGCCTTCAGGGCCCTCCTCGGGGCGGCCCTGCAACGTACCGATGTGCAACGCAACCGTTACAGCGGGAGGACACCGAGCCGTGGCCGTGACCGAACCAGCTCCGGCCGTACCACCGGCCGCGCGGACCTGTGAGGAACCCCGCACGGCCGCCGAGCGCCACGCCCACGAGGGCATCCTGCGCCGCCAGGCACAGCGCGAATCCGCCGCCCGCACCTATGCGCGCTCCCTGCCGATCGTCCCCGTGCGGGCCCGGGGACTCACCATCGAGGGCGCCGACGGCCGCCGCTATCTGGACTGCCTCTCCGGCGCGGGCACCCTGGCGCTCGGACACAACCACCCCGTCGTCCTGGAGGCCATCCGCAAGGTCCTCGACTCGGGCGCGCCCCTGCACGTCCTGGACCTGGCCACCCCGGTCAAGGACGCCTTCGTCACCGAGCTGTTCGCCACCCTGCCCGCGGAGCTCGCCGCCGACGCCCGCATCCAGTTCTGCGGACCCGCCGGCACCGACGCCGTCGAAGCCGCCCTCAAACTCGTCCGCACCGCCACCGGCCGACGAGGCATCCTCGCCTTCAGCGGCGCCTACCACGGCATGACCACCGGCGCCCTCGACGCCTCCGGCGGCGCCACCGACGTCCGCGTCGCCCGGCTGCCCTACCCCCGCACCTACCGCTGCCCCTTCGGCGTCGGCGGCGAACGCGGCGCCGAACTCGCCGCCCGCTGGACCGAGACGGTCCTTGACGACCCCAAGAGCGGCATCCCCCGGCCCGCCGGAATGATCCTCGAACCCGTCCAGGGCGAGGGCGGTGTCATCCCCGCCCCGGACGACTGGCTGCGCCGCATGCGGAAGATCACCGAGGCCCGCTCCATCCCGCTGATCGCCGACGAGATCCAGACCGGCGTCGGCCGCACCGGCGCCTTCTGGGCCGTCGAACACAGCGGCGTCGTCCCCGACGTGATGGTCCTCTCCAAGGCCATCGGCGGCTCCCTCCCCCTCGCCGTCATCGTCTACAGGTCGGCACTCGACGCCTGGGAACCGGGCGCCCACGCCGGCACCTTCCGCGGTAACCAGCTCGCCATGGCCGCGGGCGCCGCCACCCTCGCCTTCGTCCGCGAGAACAAGCTCGCCGACCGCGCCGGCACCCTCGGCGCCCGCATGCTCGGACAGCTCCAGGGCCTCGCCGCCGCCCACCCCTCGATCGGCGACGTCCGCGGCCGCGGCCTGATGATCGGCGTCGAACTCGTCGACCCCGAGGCCGGCGGCGACGACGACCTCACCCCGCCGCCCGACCCCGAGCTCGCCCTCGCCGTCCAGCGCCACTGCCTCGACCGCGGGCTCATCGTCGAACTCGGCGGCCGGCACAACGCCGTCGTGCGCCTGCTGCCCCCGCTCACCCTCACCGACGAGCAGGCGGCCGCCGTCCTCGACCGCTTCGCCGACGCCCTGGCCGCCGCCGAACGGGCCCGCCCGCCCCGGCACTCCGGGCCGTCCCACTGAACCGGACCCCCCGCCCCGGTCCCCTCCCCCCAAGGAAAACCCCGTGAACCCCACCCCCGCCTCCGAAGCCACCGGCACCGGACCCGCCGGCGGCCCCCTGACCGCCGAGCCCACCGTCCCCCGCCAGTACGCGAGCCCCCGCCCCACGGCGCACGAGCCGCGCGGCATCGCACCGGGCCCCGCCCCGATCGGAACGGCGGCGGCCGACCCGCAGGACGACCCGCTGGACCACCCCGATCCGATCCGTGCCGCCGACAGCGCCGCCGTCGAGAATCTGCTGCGCTGCTGGGTCCGGGAGAAGAACCTCCCGGCCCCCGACGGCGGCAGCCCCCTGCGCATCGCCCTCGACACCAGCGGCACCGCCCTCCTCGTCCCCGTCCGCCACTGGTCGCCCACCGGCTGGCACCGCCTCGGCGCCCCCGTCCTCGAGGGCCTCCCCACCTCCGTACCGCCCCTCGACGCCGTCACCCTCGCCGCCCTGCTCAGCCGCGAGACCGGCCGCCCCGAAGCCACCGAACTCGTCGGCCGCGTCGCCGACTCGAGCCGCCGCACCGCCGACTTCATCGCCGCCCGCAGACGCGACCCCCGGCCCGCCCCCGAGGCCGACCTCTTCCTCACCGCCGAACAGTCCCTGCTGCTCGGCCACCCCCTCCACCCCACGCCCAAGAGCCGCGAAGGACTCTCCGACGCCGAGGCCCGGCTCTACTCACCCGAACTGCACGGCTCCTTCCCCCTGCACTGGATGGCCGTCGACCGCAGCGTCCTCGCCACCGACTCCGCCTGGACCGAACAGGGCCGCCCCGTCGCCGCCGCCCAGCTCACCGCCGGCCTCGCCGAGGGCCTCGAACTCCCCGCCGGCACCGCCGCCCTGCCCCTCCACCCCTGGCAGGCCCGCGAGCTCCGCCACCGCCCCGCCGTCGCCGCCCTCCTCGACGCCGGCCTCCTCCACGACCTCGGCCCCCACGGCAGCCGCTGGCACCCCACCTCCTCCGTCCGCACCGTGCACCGCCCCGGCGCCCGCGCCATGCTCAAGCTCTCCCTCGGCGTACGGATCACCAACTCCCGCCGCGAGAACCTCCGCAAGGAACTCCACCGCGGCGTCGAGGTCCACCGGCTGCTGCGCACCGGCCTCGTCGACCAGTGGCAGGCCGCCCACCCCGGCTTCGACATCGTCCGCGACCCGGCCTGGCTCGCGGTCGACACCCCCGACGGCGAACCCGTCCCCGGACTCGACGTCATGATCCGGCACAACCCCTTCGCCGCCGGTGACGACGCCGTCTGCCTCGCCGGACTCACCGCCCCACGCCCCTGGCCCGGCTCGACCCGGATGCGCTCGCGCCTCGCGGACATCGTCCTCCGCCTCGCCGCCCGCACCGGCCGGCCCACCACCGCCGTCGCCACCGAGTGGTTCCTGCGCTACCTCGACCTCGTGGTCCGCCCCGTGCTCTGGCTCGACGGCCATGCGGGCGTCGCCCTGGAGGCCCACCAGCAGAACACCCTGGTCCTCCTCGACCCCGAGGGCTGGCCCACCGGCGGCCGCTACCGCGACAACCAGGGCTACTACTTCCGCGAGTCCCGCCGCGACGAGCTCGAAAGCCGCCTCCCCGGCATCGGCACCGCCAGCGACACCTTCGTCTCCGACCAGGTCACCGACGAACGCTTCGCCTACTACCTCGGCATCAACAACGTCCTCGGCCTCATCGGTGCCTTCGGCTCCCAGCACCTGGCCGATGAGCGCGTCCTGCTCGCCGCTCTCCGCCGCTTCCTCAGCGGTGCGACCAGCCTCGGCTCCCCGCTGCCGCACCGGCTCCTGGAAGCCGCCACCCTGCGCTGCAAGGCCAACCTCCTCACCCGGCTCCACGGCCTCGACGAGCTCGTCGGCCCCGTCGACACCCAGTCCGTCTACGTCACCATCACCAACCCCCTCCGCTCCTGAACCACCGCCGCCCGGGACCACCCCGGGACCGCACCCACCCCGCCCCGACCCGCCGAGAGGAGAGCGCCCCGTGCCTCCCACCGAAGCGCACCCCGGCACCGCCGGCCCACCCGACGCCGACCCGAGCGCCGACCCGAGTGCCGACGACACCCTGGACCTGCACCTGCCCGAGGAGTTCCTCGCCCTCCTCGCCCAGGCCGAACGGGACCGCAGCGGCGCCGGCGACCTCCTCGACGACCTCGCCGACTGGGGACCGACCGCCACCCCCGCCGGACGCTTCCAGCTCGTCCCCGTCCGGCTCGACCGCGACCTGCCGCTGGTCACCCGCTGGATGAACGCCCCGGCCGTCGCCGCCTTCTGGGAACTCCAAGGACCCGAGAGCGTCACCGCCGACCACATCCGCGCCCAACTCGACGGCGACGGCCGCAGCGTGCCCTGCCTCGGCGTCCTCGACTCCACGCCGATGAGCTACTTCGAGATCTACCGCGCCGACCTCGACCCGCTCGCCCGGCACTACCCCGCCCGCCCGCACGACACCGGCGTCCACCTCCTCATCGGCGGCGTCACCGACCGCGGACGCGGCATCGGCACCCTCCTGCTCCGGGCCGTCGCCGACCTCGTCCTCGACCACCGGCCCCGGTGCACCCGCGTCCTCGCCGAACCCGACCTGCGCAACACCCCCTCCGTAGCGGCCTTCCTGGCCGCCGGCTTCCGTCTGTCCGCGGAAGTCGACCTGCCCGACAAACGAGCCGCGCTCATGGTCCGCGACCGGGCCCTGCGCCACGTCCTCTGAACACCCTCTGCCTTACATACACCGCTCGACCCACAGCGGTTCCCACCCCGAGGAGTCCTCGTGTCGACGTCCCCTGCACCCCACGACTCCGCACCACCCGCACCGTCGGACCTCTACGCTCCCCCCGAGCTCCACGCGACCGCCTGGACCCGGGCCGGTACCCGCCTGCTCGCCAAGGCCGTCGCCGAGTTCGCCTACGAGGAGATCGTCCGGCCGCGCCCCGGGGACGGCCCCGGCCGCTACACCCTCACCCTCGACGACGGCGGCACCCTCGCCTTCACCGCCCGCCGGGGCGCCTACGAGAGCTGGCGGGTCGACCCCGACTCGCTCACCCTCGACGGCAGGCCCGCCACCGACCCCCTCGCCTTCCTCGTCCGGGCCCGCCGGCTCCTCGGCCTCGACGGCGCCACGCTCGGCCACCTCATCCGCGAGCTCACCACCACCCTCGCCGCCGACGCCCGCCTCGACCACACCGCCCTGCCCGCCGCCCGCCTCGCCGACCTCGGCTACGCGGAACTCGAAGGCCACCAGACCGGACACCCGTGGCTCGTCCTCAACAAGGGCCGGATCGGTTTCTCCGCCACCGACGCCGCCCGGTGGGCCCCCGAGGCCCGCCGCCCCGCCCGCCTGCCCTGGATCGCGGTCAGCACCCGGCTCGCCGCCTACCGCGGCGTCCCCGGCCTCGACACCCCCGACCTGCTCTACGCCCGCGAACTCGACCCCGAGGTCCGGGAGAGCTTCCACAACGCCCTGCGCGCCCGCGGCCTCGACCCCGACGGCTACCTGCTGCTGCCGGTACACCCCTGGCAGTGGGACGAGATCCTGCTGCCGCTCTACGCCCCCGCGATCGCCTCCGGGGCCCTCGTCCCGCTCCCCGCCGACCCCGACCTCCGCCTGCCGCAGCAGTCCGTCCGTACCTTCCTCAACACCACCCGGCCCGACCGGCACACCGTCAAGCTGCCGCTCTCCGTCCTCAACACCCTGGTCTGGCGGGGCCTGCCCACCGAGCGCACCCTCGCCGCCCCCGCCGTCACCGCCTGGGTCCACGGCCTGCGCGACGCCGACCCCTTCCTGCGCGAGGAGTGCGGCCTGATCCTCCTCGGCGAGGTCGCGTCCGTGACCGTCGAGCACCCGCTCTACGACCGGCTGCCGGAAGTGCCGTACCAGTACAAGGAACTCCTCGGCGCGATCTGGCGCGAACCCCTCCGGCTGCCCCCGGGCGAGCGGGCCCGCACCCTCGCCTCGCTGCTCCACGTCGACCCCGAGGGCCGGGCCTTCGTCGCGGAGCTCGTCGCCCGCTCCGACCTCACCCCCCGGGCCTGGCTCCAGCGCCTCTTCGCCGCCCTGCTGCCACCCCTGCTGCACTTCCTCTACCAGTACGGCACCGTCTTCTCCCCGCACGGCGAGAACGCCATCGTCGTCTACGACGAACAGGACGTGCCCGTCCGCCTGGCGATCAAGGACTTCGTGGACGACGTCAACATCAGCGCCGTGCCGCTCCCCGAGCACGGCACGATGCCGGACGACGTGCGGGCCGTGCTCCTCACGGAGGAACCCGGCTTCCTGACCCAGTTCATCCATTCGGGCCTTTTCGTGGGCGTCTTCCGCTACCTCGCGCCGCTCTGCGAGGAGCAACTCGAGGTGCCCGAGGAGGAGTTCTGGACCCTGGTGCGCGCCGAGATCCTCCGCCACCAGGCACGCTTCCCGGAGCTGAAGGAACGGTTCGAGCTGTTCGATCTCCTCGTCCCCAGGATCGAGCGGCTGTGCCTCAACCGGAACCGCCTCCACCTCGACGGCTACCGCGACCGCCCCGAGCGGCCCCACGCGGCCGTCCACGGAAGCGTCCCGAACCCGCTGGCGTGATCACGGGGAGGGGCCCGGCTGTCAGTGCCGCCCCGTAGGGTGGAAGGGCTATGACGAAGCCATCCCTCCCCGATCTCCTCCACGCCGCCGTCTCCGCCGTCGGCGGTGTGGAGCGCCCCGGCCAGGTCACCATGGCCGAGGCCGTGGCCGAGGCCATCGACGACGGTTCCCACCTCCTCGTCCAGGCCGGCACCGGCACCGGTAAGTCCCTCGGCTATCTCGTACCGGCGCTGGCGCAGGGGGAGCGTGTGGTGGTCGCGACGGCGACGCTGGCGCTCCAGCGCCAGCTCGTCGAGCGCGACCTGCCGCGGACGGTGGAGGCGCTGCACCCGCAGCTTCGCCGCCGCCCGGAGTTCGCCATGCTCAAGGGCCGGTCGAACTATCTGTGCCTGCACCGGCTCCACGAGGGCGTTCCGCAGGACGAGGAGGAGGGCCTCTTCGACCCCTTCGAGGCGGCCGCGCCGACCAGCAAGCTCGGTCAGGACCTGCTGCGGCTGCGGGACTGGTCGGACGAGACGGAGACCGGCGACCGGGACGACCTCACTCCGGGCGTCTCCGACCGGGCCTGGGCCCAGGTCTCGGTCTCCTCGCGCGAGTGTCTGGGCGCGAGCAAGTGCGCGTACGGGGCGGAGTGCTTCGCCGAGGCGGCCCGCGAGCGGGCCAAGCTCGCGGACGTCGTGGTCACCAATCACGCGCTGCTCGCCATCGACGCGATCGAGGGCGCGCCGGTGCTGCCGCAGCACGAGGTGCTGATCGTCGACGAGGCCCATGAGCTGGTGTCCCGGGTGACCGGGGTGGCCACCGGTGAGCTCACGCCCGGGCAGGTCAACCGGGCGGTGCGGCGGGCGGCGAAGCTGGTCGACGAGAAGGTGGCCGATCAACTGCAGACCGCGGCCGAGGGCTTCGAGAAGCTGATGGAGCTGGCGCTGCCCGGCCGCCTGGAGGAGATCCCGGAGGACCTCGGCTATGCGCTGATGGCACTGCGCGACGCTTCGCGAGCGGTGATCACGGCGCTCGGCTCCACCCGCGACCGTTCCGTGCAGGACGAGGACGCCGTCCGCAAGCAGGCCCTCGCCTCGGTCGAGTCGGTCCACGGCGTGGCCGAGCGGATCACCCAGGGCTCCGAGTGGGACGTCGTCTGGTACGAGCGGCACGACCGTTTCGGCGCCTCGCTGAGGGTGGCGCCGCTCAGCGTCTCGGGCCTGCTGCGGGAGAAGCTGTTCGCGGACCGCTCGGTGGTGCTGACCTCCGCCACGCTCAAGCTGGGTGGGGACTTCAACGGGGTCGGTGCCTCGCTCGGCCTCGCTCCCGAGGGCACCCAGGGCGAGGACATGCCCGTGTGGAAGGGCATCGACGTCGGCTCGCCCTTCGACTATCCCAAGCAGGGCATCCTGTACGTCGCCAAGCACCTGAACCGGCCGGCTCGGGACGGCGAGCGCGGGGACATGCTGGACGAGCTGACCGAGCTGATGCAGGCCGCCGGCGGCCGGACGCTGGGGCTTTTCTCGTCGATGCGCGCCGCCCAGCAGGCGGCCGAGGAGCTGCGGACCAGGATTCCCGAGCTGCCGATCCTGCTCCAGGGCGAGGACACGCTCGGCGAGCTGATCAAGAACTTCGCCGCCGATCCGAAGACCTGTCTGTTCGGCACGCTGTCGCTGTGGCAGGGCGTGGACGTGCCCGGCCCGAGCTGTCAGTTGGTCGTCATGGACAAGATCCCCTTCCCGCGCCCGGACGACCCGCTGATGAGCGCGCGCCAGAAGGCGGTCGAGGACGCGGGCGGCAACGGCTTCATGGCCGTGGCGGCGACCCACGCGGCGCTGCTGATGGCGCAGGGCGCCGGTCGGCTCGTACGGGCGACGGGGGACCGCGGTGTGGTGGCGGTCCTCGATCCGCGGCTCGCCACGGCGCGGTACGGCAGTTATCTGAAGGCTTCGCTGCCCGACTTCTGGTACACGACGGACCGCAATCAGGTGCGGCGGTCGCTGGCGGCCATCGACGCGGCGGCCCAGGCGGCGGAGGCGTAGCGCGGCGTCCTCGGGTGCGAGGACGGGAGGCGGCCCGGGGGCCTGGGGGCCTGGGAAACGGCAGGGCCCCGGGACCGGCGCAGTGGGTCCCGGGGCCCGGTTCAGGGCCGACGAGGTGGGGTCACACCCGTCGCAGCACGGCGACGACCTTGCCGAGGATGGTGGCCTCGTCGCCGGGGATCGGCTGGTACGCCGCGTTGTGCGGCAGCAGCCAGACGTGGCCGTTCTCGCGCTTGAAGCGCTTGACCGTGGCCTCGCCGTCGAGCATGGCGGCGACGATGTCACCGTTCTCGGCGACGGGCTGGCGGCGGACCGTGACCCAGTCGCCGTCGCAGATCGCGGCCTCGATCATGGAGTCGCCGACCACCTTGAGGACGAACAGCTCGCCGTCGCCCACCAACTGCCGGGGGAGGGGGAAGACGTCCTCGACGGACTCCTCGGCCAGGATGGGGCCACCGGCCGCGATGCGGCCGACCAGGGGGACGTAGGAGGCGGCGGGCTTGCCCGTCGTGTCCGTCGGCTGGGTGCTGGGCTGGTCGGAGCCGCGCACCTCGTACGCCCGGGGCCGGTGCGGGTCGCGACGGAGGAAGCCCTTGCGCTCGAGGGCCATGAGCTGGTGCGCCACGGAGGAGGTGCTGGAGAGGCCGACGGCCTGGCCGATCTCGCGCATCGACGGGGGGTATCCCCGGCGCTGCACGGAGTCGCGGATGACCTCGATGACCCGGCGCTGCCGGTCGGTGAGGCCGGAGCTGTCGGCCCGGATGCCTGGAGGTCGGCCGGGGAGCGAGCGGGCGGGTCGGCCGGGCTCCTCCCCGTTCATGACTGCGTCATTCATCGCATGCACCGGCTCGAGTCGGCCCTGGGAGCGGTCCTGGGCGGTAATGGTGGCACTGTCTGCGGTGGTGGTCACGTCGTCGGCCCCTCTCGAATGGTCTCCCTGGCTGGCACAACGGTAGTAGCTTTCGAAAGGTTGCGCCAAACACACGTTCGAGTGAAAATTCGCAGTTCGGCTTACGCGTGTGCGCGGGTGGGTGTATAGGCGGGTCGACCACTGCTCGCCCCGGCCGGCACGGTAGCCTTCCCGGTCGGACCGGAGGGGACGGCTCCCGTCCCGGGAGTGCTCTCCGGGCGCCCTGACGACTTCCCTCCCAGTGTCGCACCGGCCACCCCGGAATCCGCGCCGCCGCGCCCTTCCCGTACCCTCGTGGCCGTCCGCCCGGCGCCTCGCGCGCCCGTCGCGGCGCGACACGCGCATGGGCCCAAAATCGCGGATCGACCCAAGATCTAGTGGTTGGATGCCATCAGCCACCCACCAGTAGTGGTCCCCGGTCGGCCGGGGGTGCTCGGATCGCCTATGCTGGTGGTCGCTTCGAGGGGGCCTTGACGGGCCCGGCGAGGCTATTCAGTCGTGCCAAGAGGGAGGGTCGGAACCAATGCACTGCCCCTTCTGCAGGCACCCCGACAGCCGCGTCGTCGACAGTCGCACCACCGACGACGGGACGTCGATCCGACGCCGCCGCCAGTGCCCCGACTGCTCCCGTCGTTTCACGACGGTGGAGACCTGTTCGCTCATGGTGGTGAAGCGGTCCGGGGTCACCGAGCCCTTCAGTCGTACCAAGGTCATCTCCGGCGTGCGCAAGGCGTGCCAGGGGCGGCCCGTCACCGAGGACGCCCTCGCCAAGCTCGGCCAGCGGGTCGAGGAGGCGGTGCGCGCCACCGGAAGCGCCGAGCTGACCACCCATGACGTGGGTCTGGCCATCCTCGGCCCCCTGCAGGAACTGGACCTGGTCGCCTACCTGCGTTTCGCGTCCGTGTACAAGGCTTTCGACAGCCTCGAAGACTTCGAGGCCGCCATCGCGGAACTCCGTGAGCGGCCTCCCGCTGAGAACGGCGGGACCGCGGCGACCCCAGGGGTCCCCGTTCCCGCCAACGCCGCCGACTGACCGGCGGGCCGGACCGGGACGGTCCGGCGGCCGGCCGCGCGCGGTCGGGAAAGACGTGCCCCGAGCGGCCCGTGAGGCGCTCGTGGCAACAGCAGTACAGACAGCAGTACAGAAAACAGAGCCCTGGAATTTTCCGGGTGCTCCAGGGTGTTTTGCCCGTATATGGGAGGCGGCATGACAGAGACGGCGAGCGGTCCGGCACGTGGTTCCCGCACCAAGGGAGCCAAGGCGGCGAGCAAGGGCCTGCGTATCGAGCGCATCCACACCACCCCCGGCGTGCATCCGTACGACGAGGTGACCTGGGAGCGTCGTGACGTCGTCATGACCAACTGGCGCGACGGCTCGATCAACTTCGAGCAGCGTGGCGTCGAGTTCCCCGACTTCTGGTCGGTGAACGCGGTCAACATCGTCACCAGCAAGTACTTCCGCGGGGCCGTCGGCACCCCGCAGCGCGAGACCGGTCTCAAGCAGCTCATCGACCGGATCGTGAAGACCTACACCAAGGCCGGCGAGGACTACGGCTACTTCGCCTCGCCCGCCGACGCCGAGATCTTCGAGCACGAGCTGGCCTACGCCCTCCTGCACCAGATCTTCAGCTTCAACTCCCCGGTGTGGTTCAACGTCGGCACGCCGCAGCCCCAGCAGGTCTCCGCCTGCTTCATCCTGTCCGTCGACGACTCCATGGAGTCGATCCTCGACTGGTACAAGGAAGAGGGCATGATCTTCAAGGGCGGCTCCGGCGCCGGCCTGAACCTCTCCCGCATCCGCTCCTCCAAGGAGCTCCTCTCCTCCGGCGGCAACGCCTCCGGCCCGGTCTCCTTCATGCGCGGCGCCGACGCCTCCGCGGGAACGATCAAGTCGGGCGGCGCCACCCGCCGCGCGGCCAAGATGGTCATCCTCGACGTCGACCACCCCGACATCGAGGACTTCATCGAGACCAAGGTCAAGGAGGAGGAGAAGATCCGCGCCCTCCGCGACGCGGGCTTCGACATGGACCTGGGCGGCGACGACATCACGTCCGTCCAGTACCAGAACGCCAACAACTCCGTCCGCGTGAACGACGAGTTCATGAAGGCCGTGGAGTCCGGCGGCAAGTTCGGCCTGCGCGCCCGCATGACCGGCGAGGTCATCGAGGAGGTCGACGCCAAGGCGCTCTTCCGCAAGATGGCCGAGGCCGCGTGGGCCTGTGCCGACCCGGGCATCCAGTACGACGACACGATCAACCACTGGCACACCTGCCCCGAGTCCGGCCGCATCAACGGCTCGAACCCGTGCAGCGAGTACATGCACCTGGACAACACGTCCTGCAACCTCGCCTCGCTGAACCTGATGAAGTTCCTCAAGGACGACGGCAAGGGCAACCAGTCCTTCGACGTCGAGCGCTTCGCCAAGGTCGTCGAGCTCGTCATCACCGCGATGGACATCTCCATCTGCTTCGCCGACTTCCCCACCCAGAAGATCGGCGAGAACACCCGCGCCTTCCGCCAGCTCGGCATCGGCTACGCCAACCTCGGCGCCCTGCTGATGGCGACCGGCCACGCGTACGACTCCGACGGCGGCCGCGCCCTCGCCGGTGCCATCACCTCCCTGATGACCGGCACCTCGTACCGCCGCTCCGCCGAGCTCGCCGCGGTCGTCGGCCCGTACGACGGCTACGCCCGCAACGCCGAGCCGCACCAGCGGGTCATGAAGCAGCACGCCGACGCCAACGACAAGGCCGTCCGCATGGACGACCTGGACACCCCGATCTGGGCCGCCGCCACAGAGGCATGGCAGGACGTGATCCGCCTCGGCGCCAAGAACGGCTTCCGCAACTCCCAGGCGTCGGTCATCGCCCCGACCGGCACCATCGGTCTCGCGATGTCCTGCGACACCACCGGCCTCGAGCCCGACCTCGCCCTGGTCAAGTTCAAGAAGCTGGTCGGCGGCGGCTCGATGCAGATCGTCAACGGCACCGTCCCGCAGGCCCTGCGCCGCCTGGGCTACCAGGAGGAGCAGATCGAGGCGATCGTCGCCCACATCGCCGAGCACGGCAATGTGATCGACGCCCCCGGCCTGAAGACCGAGCACTACGAGGTCTTCGACTGCGCCATGGGCGAGCGCTCCATCTCCGCGATGGGCCACGTCCGCATGATGGCCGCCATCCAGCCCTGGATCTCGGGCGCCCTGTCCAAGACGGTCAACATGCCGGAGACGGCGACCGTCGAGGAGGTCGAGGAGATCTACTTCGAGGCGTGGAAGATGGGCGTCAAGGCGCTCGCGATCTACCGCGACAACTGCAAGGTCGGCCAGCCGCTCTCCGCCAAGAAGAAGGAGGACGAGAAGGCCGAGGTGACCGCGAAGACCGAGGCGACGATCCGCGAGGCCGTCGAGAAGGTCGTCGAGTACCGCCCGGTCCGCAAGCGCCTCCCGAAGGGCCGCCCGGGGATCACCACCTCCTTCACGGTCGGTGGCGCCGAGGGCTACATGACCGCCAACTCCTACCCGGACGACGGTCTCGGCGAGGTCTTCCTGAAGATGTCCAAGCAGGGTTCGACCCTCGCCGGCATGATGGACGCCTTCTCCATCGCCGTCTCCGTCGGTCTGCAGTACGGCGTTCCGCTGGAGACCTACGTCTCGAAGTTCACCAACATGCGCTTCGAGCCGGCCGGCATGACGGACGACCCGGACGTGCGGATGGCGCAGTCGATCGTCGACTACATCTTCCGCCGCCTCGCGCTCGACTTCCTGCCCTTCGAGACCCGCTCCGCCCTCGGCATCCACTCGGCCGAGGAGCGTCAGCGCCACCTGGAGACCGGTTCGTACGAGCCGGCCGAGGAGGACGTCGACGTCGAGGGCCTGGCCCAGTCGGCGCCCCGCACCCAGGAGCTGAAGGCGGTCGCCGCCCCGGCCCCCAAGGCCGAGGTCCCCGCCCCCAAGCAGGCCCACACCTCCGCGGAGCTCGTGGAGATGCAGCTCGGCATCAGCGCCGACGCCCCGCTCTGCTTCTCCTGCGGGACGAAGATGCAGCGCGCCGGCTCCTGCTACATCTGCGAGGGCTGCGGCTCGACCAGCGGTTGTAGCTGACCGTTCGGGCGAGCGTGACCGCGCAGCGCGTGACCGCATAGCGTGAGAGAGGGTGCCGACCGGTGGTCGGCACCCTCTTCCGCGTGCGCGGGAAAACTCGGTCCGCGCGTGAACGGTCACCGGTTAGGCTCTGCCGTCGCGCAGACAGCGCGCACAGGGGGGTGGGGTGGAGCATGGCCGGTGACGTGAGCGGTCCGGACCGGGGGCCGAGCGTGGGCGGGCAGGTGGCGGCGGCGCTGGGGCTCGGCCTGGTGCTCGCGGGCGGCTTCTGGTTCGCCGCGAAGACCTCCCAGGAGAGCGTCTCCGACCCGAAACCGGCGGTGTGCGACGAGTCGACCGCCTCACCGGCGTCGCGGTACGTGTCGGGGCGACGGCTGTGCGAGGCGCTGAACCGGCCGGATCTGCCGGCGCTGCTCGGGACGCCGGGAGAGCAGGCGCGGCTGGCGTACGGGAACGACGGGCGCCCCGAGGGCGAGAAGGCCGACCGGGCCCCGTCGCCCGAGGGGAACGTCGACCTGGCGACGTACTCCCTGAAGCTCTCGGTCTCCTACGACCGCCTGCCGGTCGCCACCCTGGGGCGGCTGCTGGGGAACACCGCGGAGCCGACGACCTTCCTCGGGCGTCCCGCGGTCCTCTACTCGGACCGGACCCTCGCCTTCACCGTGCCGCTCGGCAGCGGCGGCAAGGCCGAGTCCCGTACCGGCGGCATCGCCCGGCACCTTCTGGTCGCCAAGGACCCGAAGGACGGCGGCGGATCGTACGAGCTCGTCATCTGGCGCGAGGACGAGGGGATCCCCGACGACGCGGCACTGCTCCGCGTCGCCGAGCGGGTGCTGCCGACGGTGCCGGGCTGGGCGGCCACGGGCTGAGACGGCCGGGTGGGCCGCCGGGTGGACCGGTCCCTCGGGGCGGTCCACCCGAAGTCCGCGCCGCCGCTCTCAGGAGTGCCGTGCGCCCATCACGGCGCCGAAGTCGCCGGGGTCGGTGTCGAAGCCCCGGAGGAGCGGGCGGAAGGTCCAGCCGTCCGCCCCGTCCCGGACGAACTCGGCGATGGCCACGGCGGTCGCGTCCGCCACGGACGCGAGATCGTCGTCCAGGAGGTCGGTGTACCCCTCGCGGACCCGCACCCCGGTGCGGGCCACCTCGCCGAAGGTCAGACGCCCGCCGCTCTGCTGTATGGCGACGCCGACCACCACGCGCGCGTACCGGTCGGCGAGGCGCGGCAGTTCGAGGGTCATCGCCTCGTCGTAGCCGAAGCCCTGTCCCGTACGGCTGTCGCGGTGGAGGGTGATGGTGCCGTCGGGGGAGCGGCTGTCGAAGTGCACGAGATAGGCCGGAGGGCCGTACGGGGCGTCCGCCGTGTAGACCCCGGCGATGATGTCCAGGTCGTGCGCGGGAGCGCCGGCCGGACTGGGGTCCCACTTGAGCGCCACCTCGACCTTGCCGACCCCTTTGTTGAGTCCGCTCATCGTGAATGCCCTCTCCGTGCGCGGTTCCTGACAAGGCGTTCATGGTGTCATGCGATCAACCTGTCATCGGTCGAGGGGCGATACCGTACGGGGGACGGGGAAGAGCCGGATCCGGACGCATATCTGGCGAGGATCGGACGCTCGGCAGCTTCGCGGAGGTCTGACGACGCGTCGTTCCGCCCCGTACCATGGCGCGGTGCTGGTCAAGTGGATTCGCTGCACCGTGGTGGACCGTCGAGGGTTCGAGCGGGGGCAGCGGAAGTGGGCGGGGCTGCTCGGTGAGCCGGGATTCCGGGGACAGGGCGGGGGATGGAGCCGGCGGCGGCCGGATGTCGCCCATGTCTTCGCGTTCTGGGAGAGCCGTGCCTTCTACGACTCCTTCATGGCGCGCTCGCACGACCGGCTGGCGGCGGCGCAGGTCGGCACGTTCCGGAACGCGCAGGTCAAACTGTTCGACCACCGCTTCGACGTGAAGACCGGGTTCGAGCCGCGGTTCGGTGACGCCGACGTGGCCCGGGTCGCGCACTGCCGGGTGCACGAGGAGCGGGTCGAGCACTTCGCGCTCATGCAGGAGAAGGTGTGGAACCCGGCGATGGCCGGATCCCCCGGCATGCTCCGCGGCCTGTTCGGGGAGGCGCCGGGAAACGAGTTCCTGGTCCTGTCGATGTGGAACTCGGTGGCGGAACACGGCAAGTACCGGGTGGAGCGCATCGAGCGCCTCGGCCTGCGGGCGCAGACCGAGGCCGACGTGGCGGCGATGAGCGGCGACGTCGTGCAGCTCGAGCCGACCTGGACGGTGTGAAGGACTGGGGTACGGGGGTGGGAGCGCGGGCAGAGGCCGGAGGCCGTGATGATCGCCTCCCCCGGCCGGCGCCGCACCACCGGTTCACCGGCCGCGTACCCCGGACGGACTCCGGACGCCTGCTCGACCGAGCCTGCCGCCAGGGGGCCGTCTAGGGTCGGTCCCATGGCACGACCGCGGCGCATCGTCCTCGTACGGCACGGAGAGTCCGAGGGCAATGCCGACGACACGGTGTACGAGCGGGAGCCCGACCACGCGCTCCGGCTCACCGCCACCGGGTGGCGGCAGGCGGAGGAGACGGGGGAGCGGCTGCGGGAGCTCTTCGGGGAGGAGCGGGTCAGCGTCTACGTGTCGCCGTACCGCCGCACGCACGAGACACTGCGCGCGTTCCGCCTCGACCCGCGCCTCGTCCGGGTGAGGGAGGAGCCCCGGCTGCGCGAGCAGGACTGGGGCAACTGGCAGGAGCGGGAGGACGTGCGCCTCCAGAAGGCGTACCGCGACGCGTACGGGCACTTCTTCTACCGCTTCGCCCAGGGCGAGTCCGGAGCCGATGTGTACGACCGTGTGGGGGCCTTCCTGGAGAGCCTCTACCGGAGCTTCGAGGCGCCCGACCACCCGCCCAACGTCCTGCTGGTCACCCATGGCCTGACCATGCGCCTGTTCTGCATGCGCTGGTTCCACTGGACGGTCGCCGACTTCGAGTCCCTGTCCAACCCGGGCAACGCCGAGACCAGGACGCTGCTGCTCGGAGAGGACGGGAAGTACCGGCTCGACCGGCCCTTCGAACGCTGGCGTACCCCGGAACCGTACGGCCCCACCGGATAGAGTGGCGGAGCGATGACCGCTGACTCCTCTCTTGACCGGCGCTTCGACCGCGCCCTGGCCAGCCTGCGCGGGCTGTCCGTGGGAGACGCCCTGGGCTCCCAGTTCTTCGTTCCCGCCAACTATCCCCTCCTGAAGCGGCACGAGCTGCCGCCCGGTCCCTGGCAGTGGACCGACGACACGGAGATGGCCTGCTCGGTCCTCGCCGTGCTGGCCGGCCACGACCGCATCGACCAGGACGCGCTCGCCGAGTCGTTCGCCCGGCACCACGACTTCGACCGCGGCTACGGACCGGCCGTGAACCGGATGCTCCGGCTCATCCGCGAGGGAGGGGACTGGCGGGAACTCGCGGCGGCGCTCTTCAACGGGCAGGGCTCGTGGGGCAACGGCGCGGCCATGCGGATCGCGCCCCTCGGCGCCTGGTACGCGGACGACCCCGAGCAGGCCACCCACCAGGCCGAGATCTCCGCCTACACCACCCACCAGCACCGCGAGGCCGTGGTCGGAACGATGGCCGTGGCCGCGGCGGCGGCCCTCGCCGCCGCCCCGGAAGGGCCGCCGACGCCCGAGGCGCTGCTCGACGGAGTCGTCGCCCTCGTTCCCCGCAGCGCGGTCGGAGCCGGTCTGCGCCGGGCCCGCGACATGCTCGACTACGGCGACGCCGGGACGGTCGCGGCCGTGCTCGGCAGCGGCCGGCGCACCAGCGCGCACGACACCGTCCCGTTCGCGCTCTGGTCCGCGGCCCGGGCGCTCGGTGACTTCGAGCGGATGTTCTGGACGACCGCGGAGGTCGGCGGTGACGTCGACACCACCTGCGCCATCGCCGGCGGTGTCGTCGCCGCCTCGGCCGCGGGCGCGCCGCCCGCCGCATGGCTGGCGCGGACCGAGGAACTGCCCGACTGGCTGCCCTCGCGAGCGCGCTCCTAGCGAGACCGGGGGCTCGTCGGCGCGCGGGGGCTCGGCCGCCGGGAGCCCCGGGAGCGCCGGGAGCGCCGGGAGCCGGACGCGGGGGAGCCCCGGAGCGGTTGCCGGGGAGGGGCGGGGTGAGTGTCACGGTCCTGCCACAGCCGCGTCCGAGGCGGCCGGACCGGGCGTACCGCGGTTAGAGTCGGCCACGCCGCAGCGCTGATCATGACAACAGCGTGCCGACGAGACACCCGGGACCGCCTTCTCGAGCCGCATGGCCGCGCGGACCGGGCCGGGAGGGGGTCCCGTGACCGACACATCGCCCGCAGAGCCACCCAAGGACACCGCACCGCCGGAGGACACCGCACAGCCCAAGGACACCGCAGAACCGGCGGGCGCCGCACAGCCCAAGGACACCGCAGAACCGGCGGGCGCCGCACAGCCCAAGGACAAGCCGCAGGCCGACGGGAAGGCGCGGCCCACGGCCGGGGCCGCACCCGCAGCCGCACCCGCACCCGCCGACGCCGTGCCGTCCGGGCAGGGACAGCCGGCCGCCACGCCGCCGACCGCCCCCTCACCCACCGCCGCGCCCGTCGCACCGGCGGCGCCCGTCGCGCCTGCCGCGTACGCCGGGGCACCGGGTCCCGCCGGGCCGGGTGGCGCGCCGGGCGTGGCCGGGGCGTGGTCGGGGCCGTACGGGCCGGGAGGCCACCCGGCGTACCGGGCCTGGGGGCCGCCGAGGAAGCCGCCGCCGAGTCGCCTCAGGCCCGCCGCACCGGCCCGGCCGACCGCCGCCACCCTGTGGGCCGTCCTGGCCACGGCCCTGTGCGCGGCCCTGCTGCTCGGCGCGGGCGCCGGGGCGAACCTGCTGCTCGTGGCGGTCCCCGCCACCCTCGCCGGAGCGTTCGCCGCCCGCGCGGCCGGCCGCAGGCTGCGCCCCTGGACCCTGGTCTGGGCGCTCGGCGCCGCCGGGCTGCTCGCCGTCCCCGTCCTGAGCGACGCGGGCTGGCCGACCTTCCTCGCGGTCGTCACGGCCATCGGACTCACCGGCTTCGCCCTCCACGGCGGCCGTGGCTGGCCGAGCATGCTGTTCGGCCCCCTCGGCCTCTTCGACTCCGTCGGCACCGGCATGATGTGGGGCTGGCGCGGCGTACGCGAGCGCGCGGGCGCCTCCCAGGGGCGCTGGGGGCCGCTCCTGCGCACCGTCCTGATCGCGGTCGGTCTGCTGGTCGTCTTCGGCGCGCTGTTCGCCGGCGCCGACGCCGCCTTCGCCGACCTGCTCGGCTCCCTCATCCCGGACATCTCGCTCGACCAGGCGCCCTGGCGACTGCTGCTCTTCCTGCTCGGCCTGTTCGGCGCCCTCGCCGTCGCCCGCACCGCGGCGGCCCCGCTGCGCTGGGACCGCATGTCCTTCAGCCCCGGCCGGGCCCGCGGCCGGCTGGAATGGGCGCTCCCGCTCGTCGTCCTGAACCTGCTCTTCGCGGCGTTCAACGCCATCCAGCTCACCGTGCTGTTCGGCGGCTACGACAAGGTCCTCAGCGAGACCGGCCTGACCTACGCCGAGTACGCGCGCCAGGGCTTCTGGCAGCTCCTCATGGCCACCCTCCTCACCCTGGGCGTGATCGGCCTGGCGCTGCGCTGGGCGCCGCGCGCCGACGCCGGCGACCGGCGTCTGGTCCGTACGGTCCTGGGCACCCTCTGCGTCCTCACCCTCGTCGTGGTCGCCTCCGCGCTGCGCAGGATGGACCTGTACGTCGACGCGTACGGCCTCACCCGGCTGCGGATCTCCGTCCTCACCATGGAGATCTGGCTCGGCGTGGCGATCGTGCTGATCATGGCGGCCGGGATCTGGGGTGCCCGACTGCTGCCGCGCGCCCTTGCGGTCAGCGCCGCCGGCTTCGTCCTCGCCTTCGGCCTGATCCAGCCGGACGCCGTCATCGCCCAGCAGAACGTCGAACGCCACGAACGGCTCGGCAAGATCGACGTGCGCTACCTGGAGGGCCTCTCGTCCGACGCGGTGCCCGCCCTGGACCGGCTGCCCGAACCTCTGCGCTCCTGCGCACTGCGGGACATCGCCGACCGGCTCCGCGACGACAACGACGAGGCGTGGTACGAGACCAGCCTGTCCGAGGCCCGCGCCCGGGACATCCTCGCCGCCCGCGAGCCGAGCCGCCGGGCGTCCTGCGGCAGCCCGAGCCGCGAGGAGCAGTACGACCCGGACGCCGACCCCTACGCCGACCCGTACGCACCCTGATCCGGCCGGTCCGGCGCGACCTTGGCCGAAACGGTCCGCCGAGGACGGTGTGGTGTGCGGTGCCGGTCGGCGCGTGCGGGGCCGATGGGGGCGGGCCGGGCTGTCCTCGACGCCCGGCCCGCCCTGCGGGTCTGCTTCGCGCATGCGATCAGGGGTCGCGGGGCGCCTCGCGGGCCGATCCTTCGCGGAGGGGGTGAGCTGTGGCGGCGGTCGCCCCTGGAGGCGGCCGATCGCCTTGTTGGGTGGCTGTTTCGGGTACGTGGAGGATGCGCCCGCGATGGCGTCGGTGACGTGTTGCCGCCGGGGACGACGTCCCAGACCCGTCTGTGCGGAAGCGAAGAGGGTGACCCGAGAGCGTCGGGATGATCGACCTGCTCGGGGTGCCGCCGCCACGGCGCCGGGCCGCTGTTCCGGTGGCGCCGGCGCTTGAGCGGACGGGCGCGCGGACGCCGGAAAGGGGCGGGTTTCGGCCCGCGCTGGACCAGCACGTGGAATCCGGGTACCAAGGGAGGTATCCATCGGCGTAACCTGTCAGGCGCCATGCCGTACGAACCACCCACCCACACTGTCGAGCGATCGATCCGGGTCACCACCGGCGCCAAGATCGTTGCCGGGGTCGACGAGGTCGGACGCGGGGCGTGGGCCGGTCCCGTCACGGTGTGCGCCGCCGTCACCGGCCTGCGGCGCCCGCCCGCCGGACTCACCGACTCCAAGCTCATCACCCCCAAACGCCGCTCCGCGCTCGCCGCGGAACTCGAGGGATGGGTCACGGCGTACGCGCTGGGCGACGCCTCGCCCGCCGAGATCGACGAACTGGGCATGACGGCCGCGCTGCGGCTGGCCGCGATCCGCGCGTTGGAGGGCCTGCCGGTCCGCCCCGACGCCGTGATCCTCGACGGCAAGCACGACTACCTCGGCAACCCCTGGCAGGTCCGTACGGTGATCAAGGGCGATCAGTCCTGCATCGCCGTCGCCGCCGCCTCCGTGATCGCCAAGGTCCGGCGCGACGCGCTGATGGCCGAGCTGGCGGCCGAAGCCGAGGCGTACGCCCCCTACGCCTTCGCCGACAACGCGGGCTACCCGTCGCCGGTCCACAAGGCGGCGCTCCACGAGCTGGGGCCCAGTCCTTGCCACCGGCTCTCCTGGGCGTATCTCGACGCGATGCCCCGTTGGCGGCATCTCAAGAAGGTCCGGATCTCCGCCGAGGCGGCCGCACTGGAAAGCGGGGGCCAACTCGGCTTCGACTTCTGATCACTTGTGACGTCCGACCACTTCCGACTTCCGGCTACCGGGCCCGGACTCCGAGTCCGGATTCCGGATGCTCCGGCGGGGCCCCTGGGGGAACTCTCCGGCAGAGCCATCGCGGTAGCCGGGGCGCACGAATGCGCCCACCCGCCCGAGCTTCGCGCGACGGCGTTTGATAGACATCACCCATGCCTCTCATCCCCGAGGAGCCTCAGATTCACGAGAGTGCCCAGGGTCCCCGCGCGACCGCGGCCGCAGGCCGCCCCGTGCCGACCCCCCGACCCGTCCCCGGCCCGCGTTCCGCGGCTTCCCCGCGTCCCGGGCGTCCGGGCCCCGGTCCGGCCAGGCCCGCGCCGCCGGTACCGCGCCCGTCCGCCGGCGCACCGGCCCCCGCCGCCCGTGCGGAGAATCGTTCCGACGAGCCGTCCGGACCGCAGATCCAGATGATCCCCGCCCCCGCCGACGGTGCCGTCGACGCGGCCGAGGAGGCCGTGGACATGCTCCTGGAGTCCGGCCGCGCCCCCGGCGACGTGCTGGTGCTGACCACCGGTGAGCAGCACCCGTGGGCGGCGCACGAGCTGTCCTTCGGCGAGGCCGCCTACTGGGCGCAGCAGGACGCCCGCGAGGACGTGTTCTTCGCGGACGCCGCCGCCGTGTCCCGGGCCGCCGACCGGCCCGTGGTCGTCGTCGCCGTCAACGGCGGCTCCGACGAGGACATCGCGCGCCGGCTGCCCGAGGCGATGCGGCGGGCGACCGCCCTGCTGATCGTCTGCGGTGACCCGCAGCGCGTCAACGCCGCGCTCGGCGCCGGCGTCTGACCACGCCCGTCCGTGTCCCGGCCGTCCCACGGCGGCCGGGCGGACACCCTTCCCCGCCCGTGCCCCTTCCTGCGGACACGGGGCATGCCCCGCCCGTTCCTCGGTGTGCCCGAGGCGCCTCTGCGGGTGCGCCCTGCGCGTGCGCCCTGCGCGTGCGCCCTGCGCGTGCGCCCTGCGCGTGCGCGAGGTGGCTCAACTGACGGTCGTTCGCGCCGAGTCGGGAGAGCTCGTGCCGTGTGAGGCCCGGAAATGCGGGGTGGTCGGTGCTCGGCCGACCGCTCAGCGGGCGGCGGCCCGGCGCAGCGGCTCGGGCGCACCGCTCGCTATGCGCGGCGCCAGCCGTTCGAGCGCGGAGTCCTCACCCAGCGGTGTCGGAGCCGAGTCGGAGCTGGGCCTGCGCCCGCCCCGGCCCTCGCCGAGCACCTGCCAGCCGCCCGCGGTCAGGGTGATGTACGCACCGCAGCGCAGCCCGTGGAGCGTGCAGGCGTCCCGCAGCCCCCACATCCAGGCGCCGTCCTCCTCGGTCCAGCGCTCGTCGCCGTCACGGCAGTAGAGCAGCACGGCCGTGCGCACCGGGGAGCGGCGCCGCAGGTCGTGCGGGAGGACCCGGCGCAGATGCGCCAGGAGCGCGTTGCGGAACTCCCAGCCGTCCGCGGGGGCCGGCCTGCGGGTGAAAGACGCGCTGGCCGCGAGCCGTTCCTCGTGGTCGAGCACGGCGACCACCGCCGTCGCGGGCGTGGGCCGGTGGCGGAAGTGCAGGCCGCTGACGACCTCCCGGGGATTGCGCAGCAGCGGGATTCCCGCCGAGGCCCATTCCGCCGGTTCGAGCATCCGGGCGAGGCGGCTGGCCGACCCGGACGACGCGGAGCCCGGAGCGGATGAGGACGGAGCGTATCCGAAGGTCACGATCCTCCCTTCGGATACGCGCCCGCTCCGCGGGCAGGGTCGGGTGGGGGCGCACCACGGCATGGTCCGACCGGACCACGTACGGGCCGTGCGGGGCGGATTCCCAATTCTTCCTGGCCCGTGCGCGGGCGGCAACGAGCAATTGAGGCCGCTGACGGGAATGAACCGGTATGCCTCTCATATCCCTGCCCAGTCGCCTGATGTTCACTCCCCGTTCTACGCCTGGACGGCGAGCACCAGCGGAAACACTCCCTCCGCCCCCGCCCGCCGCAGCAGCCTCGCCGCCACCGCCAACGTCCAACCGCTGTCGGCGAGATCGTCCACGAGCAGGACCGGTCCGCCCGCCGACGCCAGACGCTCCGTCAGCTCCGGCGGGACGACCAGCGCCCGCTGCAGCCCGACCACCCGCTGCGCGCTGTTCGTCCGGGAGATCCGCAGGTCCTCCGCCTCCGGCGCGTACTCCACCGCACCGAGCAACGGCATGCGGCCGATCTCGGCGATCCGCCGACCGAGCGAGCCCACGAGCCGCGGCTTGCGGTGCGAGGCCACCGTCACCACGCCGGCCGGCCGGGGCGGCGCGTCCGCCGCCCCCGAGGCCCAGCCTCCCGGACCCTTCGCCCAATCGGAGAGCACCCTCACCACGGCCTGCACCACGTCGTCCGGGACCTCCCCGTCCGGCGCGGAGTCGGCCAGCATCGGACGCAGACGGTTGCCCCAGCCGATGTCCGAGAGCCGGCCGAGCGCCCGGCCCGCGTACGCCTGCTCGCCCACCGGGATACGGCCCTTCAGATCGACGCCCACGGCGGCGAGTCCGGTCGGCCACATCTTGCGCGGCTCGACCTCCACGCCCGGCCGGCCCAGCTCGCCCCGGGCCGTGTCGAGCGCCGCCTCGGAGACCTTCGCGTCGAACCGGACGCCGGCGCAGTTGTCGCAGCGGCCGCACGGAGCCGCTTCCTCGTCGTCCAGTTGCCGGCGCAGGAACTCCATCCGGCAACCGGTCGTCGCCGCGTACTCCCGCATGGCCTGCTGCTCGGCCGCCCGCTGCCGGGCCACCCACGCGTACCGCTCCGTGTCGTAGACCCACGGGCGGCCCGTGCTCGTCCAGCCGCCCTTCACCCGGTGCACCGCGCCGTCCACGTCGAGCACCTTCAGCATCGTCTCCAGGCGGGTCCTGCGCAGCTCGACCAGTGGCTCGAGGGCGGGCAGGGACAGCGGCCGGTCGGCCTGCGCGAGCACGTCGAGGGTGCGGCGCACCTGCTCCTCCGGCGGGAAGGCGACCGAGGCGAAGTACTGCCAGATCGCCTCGTCCTCCTTGCCCGGCAGCAGCAGCACCTCCGCGTGCTCCACACCACGCCCGGCACGGCCCACCTGCTGGTAGTAGGCGATGGGGGAGGAGGGCGAACCGAGATGGACCACGAAGCCCAGGTCCGGCTTGTCGAAGCCCATGCCGAGCGCCGAGGTGGCCACGAGCGCCTTGACCCGGTTGGCCAGCAGGTCGTCCTCCGCCTGCTGCCGGTCGGCGTTCTCCGTCCGCCCCGTGTACGAGGCGACCGTGTGCCCGCACTGGCGCAGATGGGCCGTGACCTCCTCGGCCGCGGCGACGGTCAGCGTGTAGATGATCCCGGACCCGGGCAGCTCGCCGAGATGGTCGGCCAGCCAGGCCAGCCGGTGCGCCGCGTCCGGCAGCCGGATCACGCCGAGGCTCAGGCTCTCGCGGTCGAGGGGGCCCCGCAGCACCAGCGCGTCCGTGTCCACGCCGGTCCCCAACTGCTCGGCGACGTCCGCGGTCACCCGGGCGTTGGCCGTGGCCGTCGTCGCCAGCACCGGCACCCCGCCCGGCAGCTCCGCCAGCATCGTCCGCAGCCGCCGGTAGTCGGGCCGGAAGTCGTGCCCCCAGTCCGAGATGCAGTGCGCCTCGTCGACGACGAGCAGGCCGGTGGCAGCGGCGAGGCGGGGCAGCACCTGGTCGCGGAAGTCCGGGTTGTTGAGCCGCTCGGGGCTCACGAGCAGCACGTCGACCTCACCGTCCGCCACCTCCCGCTGGACGGTGTCCCACTCCTCGGTGTTCGACGAATTGATCGTGCGGGCGCGGATGCCCGCGCGAGCGGCCGCCTCCACCTGGTTGCGCATCAGGGCGAGCAGCGGCGAGACGATCACGGTCGGGCCGGCGCCGCGCTCGCGCAGCAGCGAGGTCGCCACGAAATACACCGCCGACTTGCCCCAGCCGGTCCGCTGCACGACGAGTGCCCGGCGTCTGTCCGCGACCAGCGCCTCGATGGCACGCCACTGGTCCTCGCGGAGTCTCGCCGTCCCCGTCGGGTCCGAGACGAGACGGGCGAGCACGGCGTCGGCGGCCGCGCGCAGGGCGGCGCGGTCCTCGGGGCGGTCTGCGTTGGTCATGCCCCCATGCAACCCGATCGGTCCGACAAAGCGCGAACGAGCCGCCGAGCCTGTGGATAACTCGCCGAGCGATCGGACCGGGAGTTATCCACAGGGGTTTCGCCACCGACCGTGATCGCGGGACCGTCGTGGCCATGAACACGAACCACCACGAATCCCACGGCCCGTCCTCCACCCAGCAGATCACCCTGCGCGGCCCGGCCGAGCTGGCCGACGCGCTGCCGTTCATGCTCGGTTTCCACCCCAGCGACTCCGTCGTCCTCGTCGCGCTCCACGGCGAGCGCGGCCGCTTCGGCGGCCGGGTCAGGGTCGGCATCCCCAGCTCACCGCACGAATGGTCCGCCACCGCCGACCACCTGGCCGAATGCCTCGTCGAAGGCTGCACCCGCCGCGGCGACCGCCCCGACGCCATCGTCGTCTTCCTCTGCCAGGACCCCGCACCGGGCGAGACCGGACAGCGGGTGATGGAGCGGCTGCGCCCCTTCGCCCAGCGCCTGCGCACCGCCTGCGGCGCCCTCGACATCCCCGTCCTCGAAGCCCTCTGCATCTCCGACGGCCTCTACTTCTCGTACTGCTGCCCCGACGCCCGCTGCTGCCCGCCCGACGGCACGCCCCTCGCCCTCTCCGGTACGTCGGTGATGGCGGCCTCCGCCGCCTACGCGGGCATCCAGGTCCGCGGCAGCCTCAAGGACATGGAGGCCCGGCTGAAGCCATGGGGCTCCGAGGGCGACGCGGCGCAGCGCGCGGCCCTGAACGACGCGGCCGCGGTCATCGTGCCCAGGATCCTCGCCGGGGCGCCGGGAGGTCTGGGGCGCCAGGAGACGCGCGACACCACCCTCGCCCTGGTCCGCCGGCTCATCGCCCGCTTCGCCGCACCACCCGAGCCCCCGGCGGCGCAGGCCGCCGCCGGCCGGAGCGCCGTGCCGCCCGGACTCGCCGGGCTGGTCGGCGGGGCGGCGGCGGGCACGGCGAGCGCCGACGCCCGGGACGACGCGCTTCTGACGCCCGACGAGGCGGCCACCGTGATTCTCGGCCTCCAGGACCGCGACACCCGCGACCAGGCCGCCGAGTGGATGGAAGGCCCGGAGGCGGGGCCGGCGCTGCGCCTCTGGCGGGCCCTGTCCCGCCGCTGTGTCGCCCCCTACCAGGAGTACGCGGCGGCTCCCCTGACCCTGGCCGGCTGGGTCGCCTGGTCCACCGGCGACGAACCCTCCGCGCGGGTGGCCCTCGGTCTCGCGCTGGAGGCCGACCCCGACTACCTCTTCGCCCGGCTGCTCCACCAGGCGTGCAACGAGGGCCTGGACCCCGAGTCGCTGCGCGACTGCCTGCGCAAGGAGCGGGACGCGCGTCTCGCCCGCGCGGCCGCACCGGCGCCGGCCCTCACCGGCGAGGGCGCGGAAGGGGACGGGTCCGACCTCCCGGCACGGAGCAAGGATCAGAATCCGCCGCGCGAGCCCGGGGCGGCGCCGACTCCGGAGACGGAGACGGAGACGGTTGAACGGGCGGAGGGGCGCAGCCGCGTCCCGGTCGCCGGCGGGGCACGGGACCGCCGGCGACAGCGGGCCCGGCAGGTCGCACGGCGGACCGCCCGGCAGGCGGGACTGCGCGCCGCAGCCGCGAGCCGCGGACCGTCACGCGTCGCCTCCGCCGCCCGGCGCCGCGACGCGGAACCCAGGCCGCCGAGGAGCACGGCGGCACGGCGCACGGGGCGGCGCGGGGCGAGGAGCGGCGAATGAACCGGGTGTCCGCTGCGAAGGGTGTCCTCTCCCGGCCGTGCGCGCGGCTCGCCGCCCGCGTCCGGGGCGTGTTCCGGCCGAGGTCGCCCCGGGCCGTGACCCGGCGGCCCGCGGGGGCGTTCACATCGGTGGCGGTCGCGCAGGAGCAGTGCCGCCGCCCCACGGCCGGATCCCCGGACCACCCGAGCGGCCCCCGCCGCGGGCGCCCCCGGGCCCGGCCGAGCCGCCCGGACCGCACAGAGAGCACCACACACCTGTCATGGCCCCCAGCCCCGCCCAGGTCCCCGGACCCTCCGCCGGACGCCCGTCCCACACCGGAGCTCCGCCACCGGGAACGGGCCCCGGGACGGCCCGCCCCGGAGAGCTCCCCGCGCTGCACGACGCCCTCGTCGGCGTCGCCCTTCCCGCCCTCGCCCTCAGTCCCCGCCACGGCCAGCTCACCGGCACCGGACTCGAAGGGATCTTCCTCGCCGGACGACGCCTCCTGTCCCGCTGCGTCCTGCGCGTGGCCGGCCGCGAGCCCGTCCCCCTCCACGGCCGCCCGGCCACCGCGGACCGCGCCGACTTCCTCGGTGTCCTGCGCACGCCGGGCGACACCGGCCCCGACCCGGGTCTCCTCGTCGAGCGGAACCGCGAGGCCGACGGGACCGAGCGGATCACCCTGCGCAGCTCCGCGAACCGGCCGCTGCGGCTCCCCGTGGAGCTCGCTCTGGGCACGGATCTCGCGGACCTGGGCGCGGTGGCGGCCGGGCGACCGGGGCCCGAGCTGGCCGCGAGCGTCCACGGCACCGGCCTTCGCTGGAGCCACGGTGACGGCACCGCCGTCACCGTCGCCGCCGACCCGCCGCCCCACGACGCGCTGGCGGCGGCCGGACTCCTCCGCTGGGAGGCGGAGCTGGCCCCGGGGGACCGCTTCGTCCTCACCCTCCGGATCAGCAGCGAGCGATCCCGCCGCCGGCAGAACCCCGGCACCGGCCGGCCGGGCGGGCACGCCCTGGCCGACGCCGTCGCCGAAGGAGACGACCCCCGGCTCGCGCCCCTGCTGTCCGCCTCCGTCGCCGACCTGCGCGCCCTGCTCCAGCGCGACCCCGCCCACCTCGCCGACGTCCACCTCGCGGCCGGAGTCCCCTGGCGCTGCGGCCCCGTCACCGCCGAAGCGCTCTGGGCCGCCCGGATGGCCCTGCCGCTCGGCACCCGGCTCGCCGCCACCACCCTCCGCGCCCTGGGCCGTACCCAACTCCTCGGCGACCGGCCCGAGTCCGGGCGCATCCCCGGGCCGCTCAGGGACGCCGGCCCCCTGCTCCCGGCCCGCTGCACCGGCGTCGAGGCCACCCTCGCCTTCCCCGCCGTCCTCGCCGAGGCCCGCCGCTGGGGCCTTCCCGAGCAGGACCTCGCGGAACTGCTCCCCGTCGCGGAGCGGTGCCTCGACTGGCTGCGCGGGGCCGTCGACGGCAGCGGCTTCGTGCCGGACCCGGGCCCCGCCGGGCCCACACGGGCCGAGACCCAGGCCCACGCGCACCGCGCGGCCGTGCTCGGCGCCGACCTGCTCGACGCCTGCGGCCAGCCCGGAGGGGACGCGTGGCGGGAGTGGGCACGGGCGCTGCGCGAGCGGTTCCGCGGGCGGTTCTGGCTGGACGACCCCTCCGGCGGCCGGCCGCTCCTCGCCCGCCTGCCCGACGGCCGCCCGCTGCCGCACCTGGGCGGCTGGGCCGCGCACCTCCTCGACACGGGGCTCACCGCCGCCGGCCGGCCGGCACCCGGGCTGCTCGACAAGGCGCAGACCGAGCGGCTGGCCCGGCTGCTCGCCGGCCCGGCGCTCGACTCCGGCTGGGGCCTGCGCGGCCTGGGCGAGAAGGAGCCCGGCTACAACCCCTTCGGGCACCGGTCGGGAGCGGTCCGGGTGCACGAGACGGCGGTCGCCGTCGCCGGGCTCGCCGCGGCCGGACACGAGCGCGAGGCGGCGTCGCTGCTGCGCGGCGTCCTCGACGCCGCCGAGGCATTCGACCACAGGCTTCCCGAGATGTACGCCGGGGAGCGGCGGACGAGCGGTGCCGTGCCGCTGCCGCACCCGGCGGCCTGCCGGCCGGCCGCGGTGGCCGCCGCGGCCGGGGTGCACCTGCTGACCGCGGTCGTCGGTGTCCGCCCCGACGCCCCCGGCCGGACGGTCGCCCTGCACCCGCTGCGCTCCGCCCCGCTCGGCGAGGTGCGGCTGTCGGGACTCCGGGTCGCGGGCGAGCCCTTCGCGGCGCGTGTCGGACGGCTCGGGCTCGGCATGGTCGAGGAGGCGGCGCCCGGCCTCCAGCTCGGTGGGTGACCCGCCACGGGCGTTTCGGCGGCGGACGGCGACACGGAGCGGAAGAACGGAGGGCGGGGGAGGGCGGGACGGAGAGGAAGTGGCGGCGGATCCGTCCGCGAGAGGTGTTTATCGTCAGGAAGACGACTATGATCACGGGCATGCCTCCCTACGACCCGTCGGCCTTTCCGCCCTTCGCCGTCACCGTCGATCTGGTCGTGCTCACCGTGCGGCGCCACGCCCTGTGCGCCCTGGTCGTGAAACGGGGGGAGGCCCCCTTCCAGGGGCGCTGGGCACTGCCGGGCGGCTTCGTCAGGGCCGACGAGGACCTCGACGCCGCCGCGGCGCGCGAACTGGTCGAAGAGACCGGACTCTGCGTCCACGACCCGGGCGCCCCGCCGCCCGTGCCGGGCAACGGGGCGCATCTCGAACAGCTCGCGACCTACGGGGCACCCGACCGGGACCCGCGGATGCGGGTGGTCAGCGTGGCGCACCTGGCGCTCGCGCCCGACCTTCCGGCGCCGCGGGCGGGCGGCGACGCCAACAGCGCGCGCTGGGCACCCGTCGAGGAGCTCCTCGGGGAGGACGGAGGCGCCGAGCCCGGGGGCGAGCCGCCGGTGCCGCTGGCCTTCGACCACGCCAGGATCCTGGCCGACGGGGTGGAGCGCGCCCGCTCGAAGATCGAGTACTCCTCGCTCGCCACCGCCTTCTGCCCGCCGGAGTTCACGGTCGGCGAGCTCCGACGGGTCTACGAGGCGGTGTGGGGAGTGGCCCTCGATCCCCGCAACTTCCACCGCAAGGTGACCGGCACGCCCGGGTTCCTCGTACCGGCGGGCGGGACCACGACCCGTCAGGGCGGCCGGCCGGCCCAGCTCTTCCGCGCCGGTGGGGCCACGCTGCTCAACCCGCCCATGCTCCGCCCGGAGGTCTGACGGGCGGTCGCCCACGCGCCCCGAGGCGTCAATCCTGCGCCAAAAGTCCGAAATGGGACGTTATCTTGCTGGGACAGCCGCCCTGCCGCGGAGCGGTCTCACCTACCCGCGAGAGAAGCGATGCTCCAGGCCATCGGACTCACCAGCACCCCCCGCCGGGACCTTCCGCCCGCCGTGGACGATCTCACCTTCGAGGCCCGGCCGGGCACCGTCACCGCCCTGCTCGGGCCGGCCGGCGCCGGCAAGACCACCGCCCTCCGGCTCATGCTGCAGCTCGAACCGGGCCGCGGCGTCACCTACTTCCGGGGCCGCCCGCTGCACCGCGTCGCCCACCCCGCCCGGGAGGTCGGCGTCCTCCTCGGCGACGTCCCCGGACATCCCTCCCGCACCCTGCGCAGCCAACTGCGCATGCTGTGCGCCGCCACCGGCGTCCCCGCCGCCCGCGCCGACGACATGCTCCGGGCCGTGGGCCTGACCGGCGTCCACGACCAGCGCATCGGCACCCTGTCCCGCGGCATGGACCGCCGACTCGGCCTCGCCTCCGCCCTGTTGGGCGACCCGCACACCCTGCTCCTCGACGAGCCCGCCGCCGGGCTCTCCGTACCCGAGAGCGCCTGGCTCCACGAACTGCTGCGCACCCATGCCGACGAGGGCGGCACCGTGCTCTACACCACCAGCGACCCCAAGGACGCCGCCCGCCATGCCGACCGGGTCGTCGCCCTCGACGGCGGCCGGCTCGTCGCCGACCAGGACGCCGCCGAGTTCGCTCGTACCCGGCTGCGCCCCCGGGTCGCGGTGCGCACGCCGCACGCGGCCCGGCTGGCCGCCGTCCTCGCCCAGGAGTCCCGGGCGGCCCGCCGCCCGGTCGAGGTGGTCACCGAGGGCGGCAACCGGCTCTCCGTCTACGGCAGCGACTGCGCCACCGTCGGCGAGACCGCCTTCCGTAACGGCGTCCTCCTCCACCGGCTCGCCGACGAGACCGGCGACGCCAAGCCCCAGGCCCCTCGGATCCAGGCCCTTCCGGCGCCGGGCGCCCTCCCCGCGGACACGACGCCCACGGACCCCCCGCCCGCCCCCGCGGCGGCGGCCGACGCCCCCGCCGCCCGCCGCCGGGCGCACCGCGCCCCGTACCGTTCGCCGCTGCGTCCGCTGCGCTACGAGGTCCGACGGTTGCTGGGGGTCCCCTCCACGCCGCTCGTCGCCGCCGGGGTGGTGCTGGTGTCCGTCGCCCTCGCGGTCCTGCTCGCGCGCAACGGGCGCACGCCGCTGCCCGCCCTCCTGGCCGGGTGGCCGGGGATCTCGCCGCTGCCGCCCGCGGCGATCGGGGCGGGGCTGCTCGGCGCCTTCTCGTTCGGGGAGGAATACCGGTATCCGGCCCTCACCACCGGGCGGGGCGCCGTCCCGCGCCGCCTGGGCCTGCTGCTGGCCAAGCTCACGGTGGCGGCGGGCGTCGGCGCGGTCCTGGCGGTGCTCGTGGTGGTGGCCGACCTGGAGGTGCTGCGCCTCGTCTACGGCGGCGAGTTGATTCCCGTACCGCGCAACTGGCCGACGCTGTCCGCCAATTGGTTCGGTCTGGTGATCGGCTGCGCGTGGGCCGGGGTGCTCGGGGCCGGGGTCTTCCGGGCCGCCGCCGCCGGAGTCGCGGCGGTCCTGTCCGTGCCCGTGGTCTTCGCGCCGCCGCTGCAGCGGATGCTCGCCGGGGTGCCCCGGCGCTCGGTGTCCGGACTTCCGGCCCGCCTGCGCGAGTTCGCCAGCGTCGAGTGGCCGTCGGCCGTCGACCGGTGGCTGATGGGTGCCCTGCGGGTGCTCGGACAGCCCGTGGGAGTGGCTCTGACGCTCACGTTGACGGTCCTGCTCTGCGCCTATGTGCTCACCGGCCGCCACAGTAGGGCGCGTTGGTGATCACTTCGGGATCGAGCGCTTCCGCTTCGACCGCAAGTCCCTTGAGAAATACCCGTTATGTCCGATTAATCGTCAATTGTGTAGCGAGTGCCGATCACCCTTTCGTGTGCTTTTCACCAAAGACCTCAAGGGGCGCGAGAACCAGGCCGACAAAGGATGCGTGAGTACCCTTGCGCACACGATGATGACCCCCGCCCGCCCCGTCGAGTCCGGCCTCGGCACGCCGGGCGACCTCGACCGCTACCCCTACGCGGAGGCGCCCGGAGCCGACCGTGTCGGACCGCCGGCCTGGGAGGCCACGGAGGACCTCGGCCGCGTCGGCCGCAGGACCGCCGGCAGCCGCGGCCGCGGGCTGCACGGACAGCTCGTCCAGCAGCTCGGCCAGATGATCGTCTCCGGCGACCTCGGCGCCGACCGCCCCCTCGTCCCCGAGGAGATCGGTCAGCGCTTCGAGGTCTCACGCACCGTCGTCCGCGAATCGCTGCGCGTGCTCGAGGCCAAGGGTCTGGTCAGTGCCCGCCCCAACGTCGGCACCCGGGTGCGCCCGGTCAGCGACTGGAACCTGCTCGACCCCGACATCATCGAGTGGCGCGCCTTCGGGCCACAGCGCGACGATCAGCGCCGGGAGCTGCACGAGCTCCGCTGGACCATCGAGCCCCTCGCCGCGCGACTGGCCGCGGGCCACGGCCGCGAGGACGTCCAGCAGCGCCTCTCCGACATGGTCGAGATCATGGGCCACGCCTACACCCAGGGAGACGGCATCACCTTCTCCCGCGCCGACGCCGAGTTCCACGCCCTGCTCATCCAGCTCGCCGGCAACCGCATGCTGGAGCACCTCTCCGGCATCGTCGGCGCCGCCCTCCAGGTCTCCGGGGCGCCCGCCACCGGCTGCGACCGCCCCAACGAGAACTGCCTCGCCCACCACGCCCGGATCGTCGACGCGCTCGCCGCCGGTGACGCCCTGGCCGCCGAGACCGCCATGCGCCAGCTCCTGACCGTCCACCCCGAGGTGGAGCGCGTGGTGCCGGCTCCCCGCGAGCACTGATCCGCCCCGTCGTGGGCAGGAGCACCCCGGGGCCCGCATCGCGTGCCGCCGGACCCGAGCGGAGCCCGGGGGCGGAGAACCGTCCCCGGGCGCGCCGGGGTCCGGCGGCACACGTCCGGACGGGCGGGTGCGGGGCCGGGACGCGGTGATCACGCCGCGTTTCGTATGTTTGATGGCGGATCGTCGCAAATGAGGTGTGACTCGGGCCACGCGGATTGGGCGTAACACTCCTCGAAGCCTCGCGATGACCTAAGAGGTGACAGCCGAGGAAGGAATACAGCAGCCGCTCACGGTGCTGTGCAGTTCCCCGGTCCAGCCCGCGCCGTCGGCACATTCCCGGCCGACGGTCGTCGGCTCCGGCCCGATCCAGGGCGGGGCCGGAAGCCGTTTCCATCGTTCCGAGAGGTTGTTCGTGTCGGCCAGCACATCCCGTACGCTCCCGCCGGAGATCGCCGAGTCCGAGTCTGTGATGGCGCTCATCGAGCGGGGAAAGGCTGATGGGCAGATCGCCGGCGATGACGTGCGTCGGGCCTTCGAGGCTGACCAGATTCCGCCAACCCAGTGGAAGAATGTTCTGCGCAGCCTCAATCAGATCCTCGAGGAAGAGGGTGTGACGCTGATGGTCAGTGCAGCGGAGTCGCCGAAGCGCGCCCGCAAGAGCGTCGCAGCGAAGAGCCCGGCCAAGCGCACCGCCACCAAGACCGTCACCGCCAGGACGACCGTGACGAAGACCGTCTCGGCCGCCTCCGCGGCCCCGGCGGCCGAGAGCGCGGACCCGGCCGACGAGGCCGGCGCGCCGGCCAAGAAGGCCGCCGCGAAGAAGACCGCCGCCAAGAAGACGGTGGCGAAGAAGGCCACCGCCAAGAAGACGGCGGCCAAGAAGACCACGTCCAAGAAGGACGACGAAGAGCTGCTCGAGGGCGAGGAGCTGCTCGAGGACGTCGCGCCCGGCAAGGGTGACGACGAGGAGGCCGAGGGCGAGAGCAAGGGCTTCGTCCTGTCCGACGAGGACGAGGACGACGCTCCGGCCCAGCAGGTCGCCGTCGCCGGTGCCACCGCGGACCCGGTGAAGGACTACCTCAAGCAGATCGGCAAGGTCCCGCTGCTCAACGCCGAGCAGGAGGTCGAGCTCGCCAAGCGCATCGAGGCCGGCCTGTTCGCCGAGGACAAGCTGGCGAACTCCGACAAGCTGGCCCCCAAGCTCAAGCGCGAGCTGGAGATCATCGCCGAGGACGGCCGCCGCGCCAAGAACCACCTGCTGGAGGCCAACCTCCGACTCGTGGTCTCGCTGGCCAAGCGCTACACCGGCCGCGGCATGCTCTTCCTGGACCTGATCCAGGAGGGCAACCTGGGTCTGATCCGCGCCGTCGAGAAGTTCGACTACACCAAGGGCTACAAGTTCTCCACGTACGCCACCTGGTGGATCCGTCAGGCGATCACCCGCGCCATGGCCGACCAGGCCCGCACCATCCGTATCCCGGTGCACATGGTCGAGGTCATCAACAAGCTCGCCCGTGTGCAGCGCCAGATGCTCCAGGACCTGGGCCGTGAGCCCACCCCGGAGGAGCTGGCCAAGGAGCTCGACATGACCCCGGAGAAGGTCATCGAGGTCCAGAAGTACGGCCGTGAGCCGATCTCGCTGCACACCCCGCTGGGCGAGGACGGCGACAGCGAGTTCGGTGACCTCATCGAGGACTCCGAGGCGGTCGTCCCGGCCGACGCGGTCAGCTTCACGCTTCTGCAGGAGCAGCTCCACTCGGTCCTCGACACGCTCTCCGAGCGTGAGGCGGGCGTCGTCTCCATGCGCTTCGGCCTCACCGACGGTCAGCCGAAGACGCTCGACGAGATCGGCAAGGTCTACGGCGTGACGCGTGAGCGCATCCGTCAGATCGAGTCGAAGACGATGTCGAAGCTGCGTCACCCGTCGCGCTCGCAGGTGCTGCGCGACTACCTCGACTGATCCCGCCGAGGGACGCGTACGACGAACGAAGGGCCCGGTTCCCCCGCGTGGGGAGCCGGGCCCTTCGGCGCATGCGCGGGTGCACGGGACGCCCACCTGGACGACGCTGGGTGAACCGACATCACCGGAGAGTCAGGAGGCTCCATGCGTCGTCCCCTCACCCGAGCACTGACCGGTGCCCTGGGCTTCATCGCCGCGGCGGCGGGACCGCTCGCCCCCGCGGCTCCCGCGTCCGCCGACAGCGTCGTGGTCGGCGGGCAGCCGACCCGTATCAGTGAGGCGCCCTGGGTGGTGGCGCTCTCCAGCCGTGACCGGTTCGGGGGTACGCGGGCCGGACAGTTCTGCGGAGGGGTGATCGTGGCCCCCACCAAGGTGCTCACCGCCGCGCACTGCCTCGGCCGTGACGTCCTCGGCGGGGAGCCCTCGCAGCTCCCCGACCTCAAGGTGATCGCCGGGCGCACCTCGCTGCGCGGACAGGGCGGTCAGGAGGTGCGGATCTCCGACACCTGGATCAATCCCGGCTACGACCGGTCGACCAACTCGGGCGACCTGGCGGTGCTCACCCTGGAGAAGGCGCTGCCGGCCTCGTACGTGATCGCGGTGGCGGCCCCCGGCGATCCGGCGGTCGCGCCGGGGACGCCGGCGAAGGTCTACGGCTGGGGCGACACGTCGGGCCACGGGACGTACGCGATGTCGCTGCGTTCGGCGCGGGTGCAGGTGCTGCCCGACGCGGCCTGCGAGCGGGCGTACCCGGGCGGCCTGGGCGCCGTCTACCGCGACGACACCATGCTGTGCGCGGGAGACCCGGACGGAGGCAAGGACGCCTGCCAGGGGGACAGCGGGGGGCCGCTGGTGGCGCAGGGGCGGCTGATCGGCCTGGTGTCCTGGGGGAGCGGCTGTGGGCAGGCGGAGAACCCCGGGGTCTACACCCGGGTCTCCGAAGTGCTGCCGCGGCGCTCCTGACGGAGTCTCCGTCTCGTGTGACCGGACGTCACGCCCCGGTCACCGTATGAGAACGGGCGGCCACCCCCTCGAGACGCGGGGATGGCCGCCCGTCGGCCGGATGTCAGGAACCGGCCCCTGGCTCGTCGTGGACGCGAGGCGTCAGTGCTCGTCTCCCATGGTGCGGGCCGGCACGTCGGTGAGCCGGTCCGTCTCATCCTGTATCTCTGCGGCGATCTTCTTGAGTTCCGGCTCGAACTTACGCCCGTGGTGGGCGCAGAAGAGCAAGTCACCGCCGCTGGTGAGGACGACACGCAGGTACGCCTGGGCGCCGCATCGGTCGCAGCGGTCAGCGGCCGTCAGGGGGCTCGCGGGGGTCAGAACAGTAGTCACGTCGCCTCTTCTCTAGCTCGACGAGCTGTCGTACCAGGGTCAACATCCAACCAGGCCGAAAACGTTCCCGCTCGTGGCTTTTCCTCGAAACTTTTTCCCAAGGTGGCTGTCTGCTGCCGGTTGGCGGCGAATGAGCCGTATTGCTTCGCTCTACGGGTTTCGCATTGCTGTGTGTGGTTGAGTCCCTCCGGCGGGTTGCCGGTTGTTCATGAGGACGTGCCCGAACCCTAAATGGTTCATGCCTGGAAGGGAACGTGATGTTCACGTCACCCCATCGAGGGATCGAACACCCATACGACTCTGGACTAGCATGAGGAATCAGGTGGGTGGCGTGACAACGGCTCTACCAGGCATCGGTACCCTCTGACCGGTGACCGACGCCGGGCCTTACCCCACCGGGCCAGTTTTCAAATTCAGCGAGGAGCGAACCGCGTGACCGCCGAGACGTCCGTGCCGTCCAGTGCGCTGCTGACCGCAGACCGTGACGGTTCCAACTACACCGCGCGGCACCTGCTCGTCCTCGAAGGGCTCGAAGCCGTCCGCAAGCGCCCCGGCATGTACATCGGGTCCACCGACAGCCGCGGCCTGATGCACTGCCTCTGGGAGATCATCGACAACTCCGTCGACGAGGCCCTCGGCGGCTACTGCGACCACATCGACGTCATCCTCCACGACGACGGCTCCGTCGAGGTCCGCGACAACGGCCGAGGCATCCCGGTCGACGTCGAGCCCAAGACCGGGCTCTCCGGCGTCGAGGTCGTCATGACCAAGCTCCACGCCGGTGGAAAGTTCGGCGGCGGCTCCTACGCGGCCTCCGGCGGTCTGCACGGCGTCGGCGCCTCCGTGGTGAACGCGCTCTCGGCCCGCCTCGACGTCGAGGTCGACCGCAACGGCGCCACGCACAGCATCAGCTTCCGCCGCGGCGTCCCCGGCATCTTCACCGAGCAGGGCCCCGACAGCCCCTTCGACCCGGCCGGCGGCCTCCTGAAGGGCAAGCGCGTCCCGAAGACCCGCACCGGCACCCGCGTGCGCTACTGGGCGGACCGCCAGATCTTCCTCAAGGACGCCAAGCTCTCCCTGGAGACGCTGCACCAGCGCGCCCGCCAGACCGCCTTCCTCGTCCCCGGCCTCACCATCGTCGTCCGCGACGAGCGCGACCTGGACGGCGTGGGCAAGAGCGAGGAGACGTTCCGCTTCGACGGCGGCATCAGCGAGTTCTGCGAGTTCCTCGCCCAGGACAAGGCCGTCTGCGACGTGCTGCGCCTCACCGGCCAGGGCACCTTCAAGGAGACCGTCCCGGTCCTCGACGACCGCGGCCACATGACCCCCACCGAGGTCACCCGCGAGCTCGGCGTCGACGTCGCCCTGCGCTGGGGCACCGGTTACGACACCACGGTCCGCTCCTTCGTCAACATCATCGCCACGCCCAAGGGCGGCACGCACGTCTCCGGCTTCGAGCAGGCGATCACCAAGACGGTCAACGAGGTGCTGCGCGCCACCAAGCTGCTGCGCGTGGCCGAGGACGACATCGTCAAGGACGACGCCCTCGAGGGCCTCACCGCCGTCGTCACCGTGCGCCTCGCCGAGCCGCAGTTCGAGGGCCAGACCAAGGAGGTGCTCGGCACCTCCGCGGCCCGCCGGATCGTCGCCAACGTGGTGGCCAGGGAGCTCAAGGCATTCCTGACCTCCACCAAGCGCGACGCCAAGGCCCAGGCCCGCGCCGTCCTGGAGAAGGCCGTCGCCGCCGCCCGCACCCGGATCGCGGCCCGGCAGCACAAGGAGGCGCAGCGCAGGAAGACGGCCCTGGAGACCTCCTCGCTGCCGGCCAAGCTCGCCGACTGCCGCAGCGACGACGTCGAGCGCAGCGAGCTCTTCATCGTCGAGGGAGACTCCGCGCTCGGCACCGCCAAGCTCGCCCGCAACAGCGAGTTCCAGGCCCTCCTGCCGATCCGCGGCAAGATCCTCAACGTCCAGAAGTCCTCCGTCTCGGACATGCTCAAGAACGCCGAGTGCGGAGCGATCATCCAGGTCATAGGAGCGGGCTCGGGCCGCACCTTCGACATCGACGCCGCCCGGTACGGGAAGGTCATCATGATGACCGACGCCGACGTCGACGGCTCCCACATCCGGACGCTGCTGCTGACCCTGTTCCAGCGCTACATGCGCCCCATGGTCGAGCAGGGCCGCGTCTTCGCCGCCGTGCCGCCGCTGCACCGCATCGAGCTGGTCCAGCCCAAGAAGGGCCAGGACAAGTACGTCTACACGTACTCGGACAACGAGCTGCGGCAGACCCTGCTCGAATTCCAGCGCAAGGGGGTCCGCTACAAGGACTCCATCCAGCGCTACAAGGGCCTCGGTGAGATGGACGCCGACCAACTGGCCGAGACCACCATGGACCCGCGCCACCGCACCCTGCGCCGGATCAACATCGGCGACCTGGAGGCGGCCGAGCAGGTCTTCGACCTGCTCATGGGCAACGACGTGGCGCCCCGCAAGGAGTTCATCACCAGCTCCGCGGCGACCCTCGACCGCTCGCGCATCGACGCCTGAGCCACCGCCCCCGGCGTCACAGGCGCCGGGGGTCTCTTCACACAATGGGGTGAAGAGGAGCGGGAGAAGAGTCCGGGATCTTCCCACTCTGTCCATCCTTGGCACGCGGCCGAAACGGTTCGCTGACAAGGAGAGTTCACCGGTGGAGAAGCAGGAAGGGCGCGACGCCGCGGCGGTGCGGTTCGACGATCCCTGGTACGACGAGCTGGCCGCCGGCTGGGGCGAGCACGACGCCGACGACGCACCCGACGGCGCCGACGCGAACGGCACGGCGGCGGCCTCGCCCGGGTCCGTCCCCCGGCAGCAGGCACAGACGCAGGCACAGGCGCAGACGCAGGCGCGGACAGGGGCACAGGCGCGGGCACCGCAGCCCGCCGCCGCCCCCAGCACCGCCGACATCTACCTGGAGGTCCAGCGCAGCCCCGCCTTCCAGGAGGTGCGCCGCCGCTACCGCCGCTTCGTCTTCCCGGCCGCCCTCGTCTTCCTCCTCTGGTACCTGGCCTACGTCGTCGCGGCGACCGCCGCCCCCGGCCTCATGGCCCGCCCCGTCGCCGGGGCGGTCAACGTCGCCATGGTCGCCGGACTCGGCCAGTTCGCCACCACGTTCCTGCTGACCTGGGCCTACGCGCGGCACGCGCGGCTGCGCCGGGACCGGGCGGCGCTCGAACTGCGCTGGGACACCCAGGAGATGACCCGGGGGGTGCGGCGGTGACCGGAGACCACCAGACCCTCGCGCTGCTGCTGTTCAGCGCGTTCATCGCGGTCACCCTGGGCATCACCACCTGGGTCAGCCGCAACCGGCACGGCTCGGCCGAGGAGTTCTACGCGGGAGGCCGGCTCTTCTCCCCGATGGAGAACGGATTCGCCATCGCCGGCGACTACATGTCCGCCGCCTCCTTCCTGGGCATCTCCGGCCTCATCGCGCTCTTCGGCTACGACGGCATGCTCTACTCCGTCGGCTTCCTCGTGGCCTGGCTGGTCGTGCTCCTCCTCGTCGCCGAACTCGTCCGCAACTGCGGTCGCTTCACCCTCGCCGACGTCGTCGCCTCGCGGATGGCCGAGCGCCCGGTCCGGATCGCCGCCGGCACCTCCTCCGTCACCGTGTCCGTGCTCTACCTGGTCGCGCAGATGGTCGGCGCCGGAAGCCTCGTCGCCCTGCTGCTCGGCGGCACCAGCGAAGCCGCCCGCTCCTGGACCGTGATCGGCGTCGGCGCGCTCATGGTCGTCTACGTGTCGCTCGGCGGCATGCGGGCCACCACCTGGATCCAGATCGTCAAGGCCGTGCTCCTCATGGCCGGCACGATCACCCTCACCGTGCTCGTCCTGATCCGCTTCCACGGCGACTTCGGCCACCTGCTCACCACCGCGGCCGAACGCAGCGGTCACGGCCGCGACTTCCTCGCCCCCGGACTGCGCTACGGCGGCGACTGGACCGCCCGGGTCGACTTCGTCAGCCTCGGTCTCGCCCTCGTCCTCGGCACCGCCGGCCTCCCACACATCCTGTCGCGCTTCTACACCGTCCCCACCGCCCGCGCGGCCCGGCGGTCCGTCGTCTGGGCCATCGGGCTCATCGGCGGCTTCTACCTGATGACCATCGTGCTCGGTTTCGGCGCGGCGGCCCTGGTCGGCCCCGACGCCGTCCGCGCCTCCAACAGCGCCGGCAACACCGCCGTACCCCTGCTCGCCCTCGACCTCGGCGGCGGAGCGGGCTCCACCGGCGGCACGGTCCTCTTCGCCGTCGTCGCCGCCGTCGCCTTCGCCACGATCCTGGCCGTCGTCGCCGGCATCACGCTCGCCTCCTCCGCCTCCGTCGCCCACGACCTCTACGCCTCGCTGCGCCGCCCGCACGCCAAGCGGTACAGCGAGGTGACCGTCGCCCGGCTCGCCGCCGCCGGGATCGGCGTGGCCGCCATCGGCCTCGGCCTGCTCGCCCGCGACCTCAACGTGGCCTTCCTCGTCGGCCTCGCCTTCGCGGTCGCCGCCTCCGCGAACCTCCCCGTGCTGCTCTACTCGCTGTTCTGGCGGAGGTTCACCACCCGTGGAGCGGTCTGGTCGGTCTACGGAGGTCTGATCCCCGCCGTCCTGCTCGTGCTCGTCTCCCCGGTCGTCTCCGGCACTCCCGAAGCCCTCTTCCCCGGCGTCGACTTCCGGCTCTTCCCGTTGCAGAACCCGGGCCTGGTGTCCATCCCGCTCGGATTCCTCGCGGGCTGGCTCGGGACCGTCACCTCGCCCGAGCCGCCCGACGAGGCCCGGCACGCCGAGACCGAGGTCCGGGCGCTCACGGGCGCCGGCGCCGTCTGACGAGCACCGGGGGCGGCGGCGAGGCCCGTGCCGCCGGTCGCGCCGGGGCCGCCGGATCAGCGCGTGGCCGAGGCCACCCACACGTAACGGTGCTCGGGGCGGCCCGTCTCGCCGTACTTCAGCGAGAGCCGCACCCGGCCGGTCCGCTCCAGGAGTTTGAGATAGCGCTGGGCGGTCTGCCGGCTCACCCCGGCCCGCTCGGCGATCTCCTGCGCCGACAGCGGCCCGTCCGCCGCGAGCAGCACCTGCCGCACCAGCTCCACCGTGGTGGGGGAGTGGCCCTTCGGCAGATCCGGCTCCACCGCCCCGGCCGACAGCGCCCCGAAGATCCGGTCCACCTCGGCCTGCTCCGCCTCGCCGCCGCCGTCGAGGGTGCGGCGCAGCGCCGCGTACGCGTCCAGCTTGGCGCGCAGCCCGGCGAAGCCGAACGGCTTCACCAGGTACTGCAACGCCCCGTGCCGCATCGCCGCCTGCACGGTCGCGACGTCACGGGCCGCCGTCACCATGATCACGTCGCACTGCCGGCCGAGGGCGCGCAGCTCCCGTACGACCCCGAGTCCGTTGCCGTCCGGCAGGTAGTGGTCGAGCAGCACCAGATCCACCGGCGGCTCCCCCTCGGCCAGTCGGGCCAGGGCCTCGGCCGCCGAGTGGGCGACGCCCACCACGTGGAAGTCCGGCACCTTCTCCACATAGGCGGCGTTGACCCGCGCGACCCGCACGTCGTCGTCGACGACCAGGACCCCGATCATCGCGCCTCCTCCACGGCCACGGGTTGCTCCCCGGCCACGGGGGCGAGCTCGCCGTCCGCCTCGCTCAGCGCCTCCGGCAGCACCACGGTGAACTCGGCTCCGCCGTCCGCGCCCGTACCCACCCGGGCGCTGCCGCCCCGGCGCTCCGCGAGCCGGCGCACCAGGGCGAGCCCCAGCCCCCGCTTGCCGTGCGCCGGAGGCTCCTTGGTGCTCCAGCCCTCGGTGAAGATCAGCTCGCGCCGCCCGTCGGGTACGCCGGGACCGCTGTCCGCCACGCGCAGCACCACCGTCCGGCCCTCGGTGCGCAGAGCCACCTCCACGCGCGCGTGGAGGCTGCCGGAGGCCGCGTCCAGGGCGTTGTCGACGAGGTTGCCGACCACCGTGACCAGCTCGCGCGGATCGACGAGCCGGTCCGGGAGCAGCGAGCCGGGCGCGACGCGCAGGGAGACGCCCCGCTCGGCGGCGACGGTGGCCTTGCCGACGAGGAGCGCGGCGACCAGCGGGTCGTGGACCTTCTCGGTGACCTGCTCGGCGGTCGCGCGGTGCACACCGACCACCTCGGTGACGAACGCGGCCGCGTCCTCGTACATCTCCAGTTCGAGCAGACCGAGCAGGGTGTGCATCCGGTTGGCGTGCTCGTGGTCCTGCGCGCGCAGGGCGTCGATCAGACCGCGCGTCGAGTCCAGTTCGCGGCCGAGCCGCTCCAGCTCGGTGCGGTCGCGCAGGGTGGCGACGGCGCCGCCGTCGTCGGTCGGCATCCGGTTGGCGATGAGCACCCGGCTGCCGCGCACGGTCACCAGGTCCTCGCCGGTCGCCCGGCCGGCGAGCACGTCGGCCGTCCGGCCCGTGCCCAGGACCTCGTCGAGCGGACGTCCGGTGGCCTCGGGACCGAGTCCGAGCAGCCGCTGGGCCTCGTCGTTCATCAGCCGGATCCGGCCGCCGCGGTCGAGGGCCACCACGCCCTCGCGGATGCCGTGCAGCATCGCCTCGCGCTCGGCGAGCAGCGCCGAGATGTCGGAGAAGGCCAGGTCGTGGGTCTGCCGCTGGAGCCGCCGTGAGATCAGATACGCGGCGAGCGCGCCCGCGGCGAGGGCGCCGCCGGCGTAGCGGAGCAGACCGGGGATCGCGGCGAGGAGCCGGTCGCGGACGCTGTCGTACTCGATGCCGACCGAGACCGCGCCGACGATCTCGCCGCGGCCGTCCCGCAGCGGCGCCTTGCCCCGGGCGGAGCGGCCCAGGGTGCCGCTGTCGATCTCCATCACCTCGTGGCCGGCGAGCACGTCGCTGGGGTCGGTGGAGACCACGCTGCCGATCCGGGCGGGGTCGGTGTGGGACCAGCGGACGCCCCGGGTGTCCATCACGACCACGTACTCGGCCCCCGTGGACCGCCGGATCCGCTCCGCCTCCGTCTGCACCGGCCCCGCGGCCGACGGCCGGGTGGTCCGCACCTCGGCGGCGATCCGCGGCGAGGCGGTGGTCTGCGCGATGGCGAGGGCCCGGCGCATGGCCTGGTCGTCGAGCTGGGCGCTGAGCGGGGCCAGGAACAGGCCCGTGGCGAGCACCGTCACCCCGGTCGCGATGGCGAGCTGCATCAGCAGGACCTGCGAGAACACCCGCTGGGGCCACCCGAACCTGCGCCGGCGGACGGGTGGCCGCGCGGAGGAGGAGGGTGCGGGGCTCATGGCGGAAACGGTACGGGGACGGGGGCGCCGACCGGAAATGCTCCCGCCGCGCACCGGACCGCCGGTTCCGGGATCCCGGCGAGGGCCTGCCTATCCTGGGGCTTCGCCCGAGCGGGCACCGCCCGCACGCACCGACGGCCAGGAGGCATGACCCTTGACCACCCAGCAGATCCCCGTCGTCGTCCTCGCCGGGTTTCTCGGGGCGGGGAAGACGACCCTGCTCAACCATCTGCTGCGCAGCGCGCGCGGGACGCGGATCGGGGTCATGGTCAACGACTTCGGCGACATCGGCATCGACGCCATGACCGTCGCCGGGCAGGTCGGCTCCACCGTCTCCCTCGGCAATGGCTGCCTGTGCTGCGCCGTCGACGCGAGCGAGCTGGACGAGTATCTGGAGGTGCTGACCCGCCCCGAGCTCCGCCTGGACGTGATCGTGATCGAGGCCAGCGGCCTCGCCGAGCCGCAGGAGCTGGTCCGCATGGTGCTGGCCAGCGACAACGAGCGGATCGTCTACGGCGGACTGGTCGAGGTGGTCGACGCCGCCGAGTTCGCGGGCACCCGTGCCCGCCACCCGGAGACCGACCGCCACCTCGCCGCCGCGGACCTCGTCGTCGTCAACAAGGCCGACCGCGTCTCGCCCGAGGAGCTCCGTACCGTACGGGAGACGGTCACCGGCCTCGCCGGACGGGCGGCCGTGGTCGAGGCCGTCCAGGGCCGCGTCGACCCCGAGCTGCTCTTCGACCGGGTCGTGCCCGAGGGCGAGATCACCGGCCAGATGTCGATCGAGGACATCCTGTACGGCTCCGAGGACGGGGACGACGCCCACCCGCACGCGGCCTACGAGACCGTCTCGCTGACGGCCTCGACCCCGCTGCACCCGCGCCGCCTGATGGCCTTCCTCGACTCGCGCCCCGAGGGCCTCTACCGCATCAAGGGCTTCGTCGACTTCGGCACCGCCGACCCGGCCAACCGCTACGGCGTCCACGCGGTCGGCCGCTTCCTGCGCTTCTCGCCCGAGCCCTGGCCCGAGGGCGAGCCCCGGCTGACCCAGCTCGTGCTCATCGGCACCGGTGTCGACGCCGCCGCGCTGCGCAAGGAGCTCGCCGCCTGCGAGCAGAACGGCCCCGGGGACCTTCCCGACGAGACCAGCATGTGGGGCGTGCTGCGGTACGTGCCCGGCACCGAGGACGAGCCGGACGCCGCCGCCTCCTGAGCGGGCGTGCGTACGCCGACGCCCCCCGGTCCGCGCCGACGCGTGGACCGGGGGGCGTCCTCGTACCGGATCCGAGCCTTCGTACGGAACCCCGTACGCAGCCGGAGCCGGCCGGTCAGCCGAGCGGTCCGGCCACCACGTCCACCGGCTTGGCCAGCGGGGTGCCCGAGCCGTCGCGGCGCGGGTCGGGCTCCGGCAGGTCGACCGGGGTGCCGTTCTTCTGGGCGGCGCGGGCCGGGGTCGGCCCCGCCCAGGCCAGGAGCAGGACGTCCTCGCCCTTCAGGAAGCGCTGGCAGCGGACGCCGCCGGTGGCACGGCCCTTGCGCGGGTACTGGTCGAACGGGGTGAGCTTGGCGGAGGTCGGTGCCGCGCCGGTGAGCGTGCCGGAGGATCCCGCCACCGTGAACACGGCGGCGTCCGCCGCCGGGTCCACCGCGGTGAACGAGATCACCTCGGCGCCCGCCGACAGCTTGATGCCGGCCATGCCGCCCGCGGGACGGCCCTGCGGCCGCACCTGGGAGGCCGGATAGCGCAGCAACTGGGCGTCCGAGGTGATGAAGACGAGGTCCTCCTCACCCGTGCGCAGCTCGGTGGCGCCGACGATCCGGTCGCCCTCCTTGAGGGTGATGACCTCCAGCTCGTCCTTGTTCGCCGGATAGTCGGGCACCACGCGCTTGACCACACCCTGGAGCGTGCCGAGGGCCAGGCCGGGCGATGCCTCCTCCAGCGTCGTCAGGCAGACCACCGTCTCGTCCGGCTCCAGGGACACGAACTCGGCCAGCGGCGCGCCGCCCGCCAGCGTGGGCGCGCTCGCCGTGTCGGGGAGCTGCGGCAGGTCGATGACCGCGATCCGCAGCAGCCGGCCGGCCGAGGTCACCACGCCGATGTCACCGCGCTGGGTCGCCGCGACCGTCGAGACGATCACGTCGTGCTTGGCGCGCTTGCCGTCCTGCACGGCCGGCAGTTGCTCGGTCACCGTGCGGGCCAGCAGTCCGGTCGAGGACAGCAGCACCCGGCAGGGGTCGTCCGCGACCTCCAGGGAGACGGCCGACACCGGGGCGCCCGCCGACTCCAGCAGGACCGTGCGCCGCTCGGTGGCGAACTTCTTCGCGACCGCCGCGAGCTCCGCCGAGACCAGCTTGCGCAGCTCCGCGTCGGACTCCAGGATCCCGGTCAGCTCGTCGATCTCGCCGTTGAGCCGGTCGCGCTCGCTCTCCAGCTCGATCCGGTCGAACTTGGTGAGCCGGCGCAGTGGGGTGTCCAGGATGTACTGCGTCTGGATCTCGCTCAGCGAGAAGCGCTCCATCAGGCGCTCCTTGGCCTCCGCCGAGTTCTCGCTCTGCCGGATCAGCCGGATGACCTCGTCGATGTCGAGCAGCGCGACGAGCAGGCCCTCCACCAGGTGGAGCCGGTCGCGCTTCTTGGTCCGGCGGAACTCGGAGCGCCGCCGGACGACGTCGAAGCGGTGGTCGAGATAGACCTCCAGGAGCTCCTTCAGACCGAGGGTGAGCGGCTGGCCGTCGACCAGCGCCACGTTGTTGATGCCGAAGGACTCCTCCATCGGCGTCAGCTTGTAGAGCTGCTCCAGGACCGCCTCCGGCACGAAGCCGTTCTTCACCTCGATGACCAGGCGCAGGCCGTGGTTGCGGTCGGTGAGGTCCTTGACGTCGGCGATGCCCTGGAGCTTCTTGGCGTTGACCAGGTCCTTGATCTTGGAGATGACCTTCTCGGGACCGACCGTGAAGGGCAGTTCCGTGACGACGATGCCCTTGCGGCGCGCCGTCACGTTCTCCACGGTGGCGGTCGCGCGGATCTTGAAGGTGCCGCGGCCCGTCTCGTACGCGTCCTTGATGCCGGACAGGCCGACGATCCGGCCGCCCGTGGGCAGGTCGGGACCCGGCACGAAGCGCATCAGCGCCTCCAGGTCCGCGTTCGGGTGCCGGATCAGGTGGCGGGCCGCCGCGACGACCTCGCCCAGGTTGTGCGGGGGCATGTTGGTCGCCATGCCGACCGCGATCCCGGACGCGCCGTTGACCAGCAGGTTCGGATACGCGGCGGGGAGCGCGACCGGCTCCTGCTCCTGGCCGTCGTAGTTCGGCGCGAAGTCCACGGTGTCCTCGTCGATGGACTCCGTCATGAGCAGCGCGGCCGGGGCCATCCGCGACTCCGTGTACCGCATGGCGGCCGGCGGGTCGTCGTTGCCGAGCGAGCCGAAGTTGCCGTGGCCGTCGACGAGCGGCACGCGCATGGAGAAGGGCTGCGCCATGCGGACCATCGCGTCGTAGATCGACGCGTCGCCGTGCGGGTGCAGCTTGCCCATGACCTCGCCGACGACGCGGGCGCACTTCACGAAGCCGCGGTCGGGCCGCAGCCCCATCTCGTTCATCTGGTAGACGATGCGCCGCTGCACGGGCTTCATGCCGTCGCGGGCGTCGGGCAGCGCGCGGGAGTAGATGACCGAGTACGCGTACTCGAGGAAGGAGCCCTGCATCTCGTCAACGACGTCGATGTCGAGGATTCGCTCCTCGAACGCGTCGTCCGGCGGCGGTGTCTTCGTGCTGCGGCGGGCCATCGCGGCTGCGGCTCCTTCACCAACATGGTTGATCTGACGCGGACCATTGTGGACCGTGCCACCGACAACGCCGACCGCGACCCGGAAGAGGGACATCCGATACGGCCGGGAACTTCGCCAGGTGTCGGCGCGCTTGCATACAGTGGCAGGACTTTTTCACATCGCGATCGAAGGGACGTACATGCCCATGGGTCACACGGCCACGGCCGAGACCGGCTCCGGCGGCCTGACAGCGACCGAGCACCGGCTGGCCAACGGCCTGCGCGTGGTGCTCTCCGAGGACCACCTGACCCCGGTCGCCGCGGTCTGCCTCTGGTACGACGTCGGCTCGCGCCACGAGGTGAAGGGCCGCACCGGCCTCGCCCACCTCTTCGAGCACCTGATGTTCCAGGGCTCGAAGCAGGTCCACGGCAACGGTCACTTCGAGCTGGTGCAGGGCGCCGGAGGCTCGCTCAACGGCACGACGAGCTTCGAGCGCACCAACTACTTCGAGACCATGCCCGCCCACCAGCTCGAGCTGGCGCTCTGGCTGGAGGCCGACCGCATGGGCTCGCTGCTCGCGGCCCTGGACGACGAGTCCATGGAGAACCAGCGGGACGTCGTCAAGAACGAGCGCCGCCAGCGCTACGACAACGTGCCGTACGGCACCGCCTTCGAGCGGCTGACCGCCCTCGCGTACCCGGAAGGCCACCCGTACCACCACACCCCGATCGGCTCGATGGCCGACCTGGACGCCGCCACCCTGGAAGACGCCCGGAACTTCTTCCGCACCTACTACGCGCCGAACAACGCGGTGCTCTCGGTCGTCGGCGACATCGACCCGCAGCAGACCCTCGCCTGGGTGGAGAAGTACTTCGGCTCCATCCCCGGCCACGACGGCAAGCCCGAGCCGCGCGACGGCTCGCTGCCCGACGTCATCGGCGAGCAGCTCCGCGAGGTCGTCGAGGAGGAGGTCCCGGCGCGTGCGCTGATGGCCGCCTACCGGCTGCCGCACGACGGCACGCGCGCGTGCGACGCGGCCGACCTCGCCCTGACCGTCCTCGGCGGCGGCGAGTCCTCCCGGCTCCACAACCGGCTGGTCCGCCGTGACCGCACGGCCGTCGCCGCCGGTTTCGGCCTGCTGCGGCTCGCCGGCGCGCCCTCGCTGGGCTGGCTGGACGTCAAGACCTCCGGCGGCGTCGAGGTGCCGCGGATCGAGGCGGCCGTCGACGAGGAGCTCGCCCGCTTCGCGGCCGAGGGCCCGACGCCCGAGGAGATGGAGCGCGCCCAGGCCCAGTTGGAGCGCGAGTGGCTGGACCGGCTCGGCACGGTCGCCGGCCGCGCCGACGAACTGTGCCGGTACGCGGTGCTGTTCGGCGACCCGCAGCTCGCCCTGACGGCCGTGAACCGGGTCCTCGACGTCACCGCCGAGGAGGTGCGGGAGGTCGCCGCGGCCCGGCTGCGCCCGGACAACCGCGCCGTCCTGGTCTACGAGCCGGTGGCCGGCGAACAGAGCGACAGCGACGAGGAAGAGGGAGCGGACCAGTGACCGACGCTGCCGCGTCTTTGACGAGCATGACCTTCCACCCGCAGCCCCGGCCGGGCGAGGCCAAGCCCTGGGCGTTCCCCGCCCCGGAGCGCGGCGCGCTCGACAACGGCCTGACCGTGCTGCGCTGCCACCGCCCCGGCCAGCAGGTGGTGGCCGTCGAGATCTTCCTCGACGCCCCGCTGGACGCCGAGCCCGAGGGCCTGGACGGCGTCGCCACGATCATGGCGCGGGCGCTTTCCGAAGGCACCGACCAGCACAGCGCGGAGGAGTTCGCCGCCGAGCTGGAGCGCTGCGGCGCCACCCTCGACGCGCACGCCGACCACCCCGGCGTACGCGTCTCCCTGGAGGTCCCGGTCTCCCGGCTGCCCAAGGCGCTCGGCCTGCTCTCCGAGGCCCTGATCGCCCCGGCCTTCGCCGAGACCGAGATCGAGCGTCTGGTGCGCAACCGCCTCGACGAGATCCCCCACGAGACGGCCAACCCGGCCCGCCGGGCCGCCAAGCAGCTCTCCAAGGAGCTGTTCCCGGCCTCCGCCCGGATGTCCCGGCCCCGCCAGGGCACCGAGGAGACCGTCGGCGCGATCGACGCCGCCGCCGTCCGCGGCTTCTTCGACGCCCACGTCCGGCCGGCCGCGGCCACCGCCGTGGTCGTCGGCGACCTCACCGGCGTCGACCTGGACAAGGTGCTTGACGAGACGCTCGGCGCCTGGACCGGCGCTCCGGCCGCGCCCCGCCCCATGCCGCCCATCACGGCCGACGACACCGGCCGGGTCGTCATCGTGGACCGCCCCGGCGCCGTCCAGACGCAACTGCTCATCGGCCGCGTCGGCGCCGACCGCCATGACCGCGTCTGGCCGGCCCAGGTGCTCGGCACGTACTGCCTCGGCGGCACCCTCACCTCCCGCCTGGACCGCGTCCTGCGCGAGGAGAAGGGATACACGTACGGCGTGCGGGCCTTCGGCCAGGTGCTGCGGTCCGACGGCAAGGGCAACGGCGCCTCGATGCTCGCCATCAGCGGCTCGGTCGACACGCCCAACACCGGCCCGGCGCTCGAGGACCTCTGGAAGGTGCTGCGCACCCTCGCCGCCGAGGGTCTGACCGACGCCGAGCGGGACGTGGCGGTGCAGAACCTGGTGGGCGTCGCCCCGCTCAAGTACGAGACGGCCGCCTCCGTCGCGGGCACGCTCGCCGACCAGGTCGAGCAGCACCTCCCGGACGACTACCAGGCCCGGTTGTACGCGCGGCTGGCCGAGACGGGCACCGTCGAGGCGACCGCGGCCGTGGTCAACGCCTTCCCGGTGGACCGGCTCGTGACCGTGCTCGTCGGTGACGCGTCGAAGATCGCGGAGCCGGTGCGGGCGCTCGGCATCGGTGAAGTGACCGTCGTCACCGGCTGATTGAGCCGACGTCACGGACGACGAAGGACCCCGGCGACCTGGTTCGCCGGGGTCCTGTCGTATGTCCGTATTGTCGTCAAGGATGCCTGAATGCCCTGTGGCATGTCTTACAAACACCCGAGTCTGTTTGCCGATCGACTGAAGATCGGCCTAGCGTCGACCCGGCTGTCCGGCCGTTGCACCACGCCGCATCCGCGGCAACGGACAGTCATCGCCGAGTCCCCGTAAGGCGCGAGCCTGGGGAGCCGGGGACCCGCACGCAGTCCCTGGGGTGAATCGGACGCCTTCGCTCCGCGCGGAGGGGCCCGTAGGAGACCTTCCTGCTCCGAACCCGTCAGCTAACCCGGTAGGCGAGAGGGAAGGAAAGGATCAGCCACTACATGGCGTTCACCCGTGCCACCGGGAAGCATCGTGGTCCGAGCCGCATGGCGCGCCGCAACGCCGGCCTCGTCGGCGTGGCGACCCTCGCCACCACCGGCGTCATCGGCACCCTCGCCTCCCCGGCGTTCGCCGCCGACACGGAGGAACCCTCTCCCGAGGACACCGGCCTCACCCAGGTGATCACCGAGGAGTCCCTCGCCGAGCGGGTCGACGCCCAGGCCGCTGCGCAGGAGAAGGAAGCCTACGAGGCCGCCGCCCGCGCCAAGGCCGCCGCCGAGGCGAAGCGCAAGGCCGAGGCCCGCGCCAAGGAGGTCCGCGCCGCCAAGGAGCGCGCCGCCCGCGAGGCCGAGCGCAAGCGCCTGAACTCCTTCCAGCTCCCCGTCGCCGGCACGTACGTGTCCACCGGCTACAAGACCGGTGGCTCGCTCTGGTCCTCCGGCAGCCACTCCGGCATCGACTTCCACGCCTCCTACGGCAGCAAGGTCGTCTCCGTCGGCTCCGGCACCGTCGTCGAGGCCGGCTGGGGCGGCGCGTACGGCAACAACATCGTCATCCGGATGCACGACGGCACGTACACCCAGTACGGCCACCTCTCCGCGATCAGCGTCTACGTCGGCCAGAAGGTCACCCCCGGCGAGCAGATCGGCATCTCCGGCTCCTCCGGCAACTCCACCGGCCCGCACCTCCACTTCGAGGCGCGCACCAGCGCCGAGTACGGCTCGGACATCAACCCCCTCTCCTACCTCCGCGCCCGCGGCGTCGACGTCTGACCCGACGGACCCCGCTCACGCGACGGGAAAAGGCCCCGGCTCCTGCGAGCCGGGGCCTTTTCGTTCCCCGAATTGCCGGGCGGCATCGGAAATTCCGGCGTCCTGCAATAGAGTCGCCGGACAAGCGCCGCTCGAATGGGGTTTCGCGCGGATCACAGGGGAGGTCGGACATGCGCATTCCCGCGCACTCGGTATGCACGGCGATCCGGGACGACATCGTCTCCGGGGTGTTCGAGCGGGGCGCCCGGCTGACGGAGGAGCAGCTCGCCCGCCGCTACGGGGTCTCCCGGGTCCCGGTCCGCGAGGCCCTGCGCACGCTGGAGTCCGAGGGCTTCGTCGTCACCCGCCGCCACGCCGGCGCCCAGGTCGCCGAGCCCACCGAGCAGGAGGCGGCCGATCTGCTCGAGATGCGGTCGCTGCTGGAACCGCTGGGCGCCGCCCGGGCCGCCCAGCGGCGCACCGACGCCCACCTCAAGGTGCTGCGCGGCCTGGTCAGGCTGGGCCAGGAGCGGGCCAGGCGGGGCCGGGGCGAGGACCTGGCCGCGCTCGGCGGCTGGTTCCACGAGACCCTGGCGCAGGCATCCGGGAGCCCGCAGCTCACGGCGCTGCTCACCCAACTGCGGCACAAGATCGCCTGGATGTACGTGGTCGAGCCGGCCGATCGGCCCGTGGAGGCGTGGGCCGAGCGCGGGGCGATCGTCGACGCCGTGGCGCGCGGGGACGCCGAACGGGCCCGGGCCCTGACCGCGCTGCACGTGGAGCACGCGCTGCCGCTGCACCGGCTGAAACGGCCGGAGCGGGCGCCTGTGAGGGTTTCGCAACATGTCGTCAACATCGCGGGCCGGCGGAATTAACACGGGCGCCGTATATAAAGGGTGGGGGAATTCCGGGGCGCTGTTCATGCTGCCCGAATTCCGGTGCCCGCCGAATTCCGCGCACAAAAGAAGCCGGGCCCGACGGAATTCCGTCGGGCCCGGCTTCTTGTCGAACCGTCGTCGGGGAGGAGACGGGTCAGACGGTCTCGGGGAGCTCCTCGAGACCCTCGGCGACCAGCTTCGCCAGGCGGTCGAGCGCGGCCTCGGCGCCGTCGGCGTCCGAGGCGAGCACGATCTCCTCGCCGCCCTGGGCACCCAGGCCGAGCACCGCGAGCATGGACGCGGCGTTGACCGGGTTGCCGTCGGCCTTGGCGATCGTCACGGGGACGCCGGCGGCCGTGGCGGCACGGACGAAGATGGAGGCGGGGCGGGCGTGCAGGCCCTCGGCCCAGCCGACGTTGACGCGGCGCTCAGCCATGGTGGTTGCCCTTCAACTTTCAGCGGTTGTCTAGACCAGTCTCTCACGGGTGGCGACATGCTCTCGTACCGACCTGCGGCCCCGGCGGGACGGCCGTTCGGCCTTCCCTACCTTGCCCGCAGCGCACCCGCCGCGCGACCGGTGCTCCCGTCACGACCGGTGCCGCTGTCGTACCCCCGCCGTACGCTTGCCCCATGCAGAGCGCGTCCGAACAGTCGCAGCAGCCGGAACACGCGTATCCCGACCACTGGGAAGCGGACGTGGTCCTCCGGGACGGCGGCACCGCGCGCATCAGGCCCATCACCACCGACGACGCCGACCGGCTGGTCAGCTTCTACGAGCAGGTGTCGGACGAGTCGAAGTACTACCGCTTCTTCGCGCCCTACCCGCGCCTCTCCGCCAAGGACGTCCACCGCTTCACCCACCACGACTTCGTGGACCGGGTGGGACTCGCGGCGACCGTCGGCGGCGAGTTCATCGCCACCGTGCGCTACGACCGCATCAACGACCAGGGGCGCCCCGCCTCCGCGCCCGCCGACGAGGCCGAGGTCGCCTTCCTCGTCCAGGACGCCCACCAGGGCCGCGGCGTCGCCTCCGCCCTGCTCGAACACATCGCGGCCGTCGCCCGCGAGCGCGGGATCCGGCGGTTCGCCGCCGAGGTGCTGCCCGCCAACAACAAGATGATCAAGGTCTTCACGGACGCCGGCTACACCCAGAAGCGCAGCTTCGAGGACGGGGCCGTCCGCCTCCACCTCGACCTGGAGCCCACCGACCGCTCCCTCGCCGTCCAGCGCGCCCGCGAACAGCGCGCCGAGGCGCGTTCGGTGCAGCGGCTCCTCGCCCCCGGCTCCGTCGCCGTGATCGGAGCCGGCCGCGCCCCCGGCGGCGTCGGCCGGACCGTGCTGCGCAACCTCCTCGCCTCCGGCTACACCGGCCGCGTCCACGCGGTGAACGCCGCCCTGGAGGAGGGGCCGCACCACATGGAGGGCGTCCCCGCCTTCCGCTCCGTCGCCGACATCGGCGAACCCGTCGACCTCGCCGTCGTCGCCGTCCCCGCAGAGCGCGTCCCCGAAGCCGTCGCCGACTGCGGCGAGCACGGCGTGCGCGGCCTGGTCGTGCTCTCCGCCGGATACGCGGAGAGCGGCGCCGAGGGCCGCGAGCGCCAGCGCGCCCTGGTGCGCCAGGCCCGCTCGTACGGGATGCGGATCATCGGGCCCAACGCCTTCGGGATCATCAATACGGCCGAGTCCGTCCGGCTGAACGCCTCGCTCGCCCCCCAGATGCCGGCCGCCGGGCGGATCGGGCTCTTCACCCAGTCCGGCGCCATCGGCATCGCGCTCCTCGCCGGGCTGCACCGGCGCGGCGCCGGGCTCTCCTCCTTCCTCTCGGCCGGCAACCGCGCCGACGTCTCCGGCAACGACCTCCTCCAGCACTGGTACGACGACCCCGCGACCGACGTCGTCCTCCTCTACCTGGAGTCGATCGGCAACCCCCGCAAATTCACCCGGCTCGCCCGCCGGACGGCCGCCGTCAAGCCCGTCGTGGTGGTCAAGGGCGCCCGGCACAGCGGCAGCGCCCCGCCCGGCCACCGCGTCCCGGTCACCCGCATCCCGCACGCCACGGTCTCCGTCCTGCTGCGGCAGGCCGGCGTCATCCGGGTCGACACCGTCACCGAACTCGTCGACGCGGGCCTCCTCCTCGCCGACCAGCCCCTGCCGGCGGGCCCCCGGGTCGCCATCCTCGGCAACTCCGAGTCCCTCGGCCTGCTCACCTACGACGCCTGCCTCACCGAGGGCCTGCGCCCGCTGCGGCCCCTCGACCTCACCACCGGCGCCACCCCCGCCGACTTCCGCGCCGCGCTCACGGCCGCCCTCGCCGACGACACCTGCGACGCCGTGGTCGTCACCGCCATCCCCTGGGTCGGCGAGAACGGCGCCACCGAGTCCGGCGACGGCGAGGTCCTCGCCGCGGCTCTCCGCTCCGCCGTCGCCGCCGCTCCCGGCCCCGCCAAGCCGGTCGTCGTCGTCCACGTCGAGATGGGCGCCCTCGCCGAGGCCCTGTCCGCGGCCACTCGCACCCGCCCCGCCGGCCCGCCCGCCCCCGCGCCCGCTCCGGCCCCCGCCACCGAGGCCCGGGCGGACGAGCCGGCCGGACCCGACGACGCCGCCGACCGGACCCCCACCCGCGGCCCCATCCCCGCCTACCCCGCCGCCGAGCGGGCCGTCCGCGCCCTGGCCGAGGCCGTCCGCTACGCCCAGTGGCGCCGCCAGACCGCCGCCGACCCCGGCCGGGTCCCGGAATTCGAGCACATCGACGAGACCGGCGCCGCCGCGCTCATCGACCGGATCCTCGGCGAGCCCACCACCGACACGCGCGGCGTCACCCTCGGCGCCGAGGACGCCCGCGCCCTGCTCGGGCGGTACGGGATCGAGGTCCTGCCCACGCTGCCCGCGCCCACCCCCGACGACGCCGTCCGGGCCGCCGCCCGCCTCGGCCTCCCCGTCGCCCTCAAGACCACGGCCCCCCACCTGCGCCACCGCCCCGACCTCGGCGGCGTACGCCTCGACCTCGCCACCGAGGAGCAACTGCGCACGGCCTACGCCGAGCTCACCGAGACCCTCGGCAAACCGGAGGAGCTCCAGCCGGTCGTCCAGGCCATGGTGCCGCGCGGCGTCGACACGGTCGTCCGCGCCGCCATCGACCCCGCCGTCGGCGCCGTGCTCTCCTTCGGCCTCGCCGGAGCCGCCTCCGAGCTCCTCGGCGACATGTCCCACCGGCTCGTCCCGGCCACCGACCGGGACGCCGCCGACCTCGTCCGCTCCATCCGCACCGCCCCCCTCCTCTTCGGCTGGCGCGGCTCCGCCCCCGTCGACACCCCGGCCCTCGAAGAGCTGCTGCTGCGGGTCTCCCGGCTCGTCGACGACCACCCGGAGATCGTCGCCGTCTCCCTCGAACCCGTCGTCGTCGCCCCCCGCGGCCTCTCCGTCCTCGGCGCCACCGTCCGCCTCGCCCCGCCCCCGCCCCGCACCGACCTGGGGCCCCGCCGCCTCCCGAGCTACTGACACCGGGCGGAAGGAGCGTGCCGTGAGCGAGTCGCCGAGCAGCGGCGGAGGACCGGAGGGGGCCCCGCCGCCCCGTAGGATGGAGTCCATGGCGAAGACCGGTACGACGACCCAGGGGCTGCGCGCGGCGATCGAGCGCAGCGGCTACTACCCGGCACTCGTGGCCGAGGCGGTGGAGTCCGCCGTCGGCGGCGAGGCCGTCACGTCGTACGTGGTCCACCAGGAGACCACCTTCGACGCCAACGAGGTCCGCCGCCACGTCACCGTCCTCGTCCTCACGGCCAACCGCTTCATCGTCAGCCACACCGACGAGCAGGCCGCCGACAGCAGCTCCCCGACGCCGTACGCGACGACCTCCACCGAGTCCGTGAAGCTCGACCGGATCTCCTCGATCGTCGTCAGCCGCGTCGTCTCCAACCCCGAGTCGTACACCCCGGGCACCCTGCCCCGCGAGGTCGTCCTCACCATCGGCTGGGGCGCGGTCTCCCGCATCGACCTGGAGCCGGCCGCCTGCGGCGACCCCAACTGCGACGCCGACCACGGCTACACCGGCAACTCCACCGCCGACGACCTCAGCCTCCGGGTCAGCGACGCCGGGGACGGCCCGGACACGGTCCGGCAGACCCTCGCCTTCGCCCAGGCGCTCTCCGAGGCCACCGCGTCGACCACGGTCACCCGCTGATGGTGCAGCCCGCGGCCCTGACCCAGGGCTGGCCCGACGACCCGGTTCCGCTCGACCCGGCCTCCGCGCCGGTCCCCGAGTACGGCTCCGGCTCCCTCGGCGACCTCCTGCCCACCCTCGTCGCGGGGCAGGGCGTGCCCGGCTTCGAGGCGCGGATCTCGGAGCTCGAGTCCGCCGACCGCAACTGCGTCTTCCTCATCGACGGGCTCGGCTGGGAGCAGATCAAGGCGCACCCGGACGAGGCGCCCTATCTGACCTCGCTGCTCGCCACCTCCCGCGGCGGCACCGGCCGCCCGCTCACCGCCGGCTTCCCCGCCACCACCGCGACCTCCCTCGCCTCGGTCGGCACCGGGCTCTTCCCCGGCACCCACGGCCTGCCCGGCTACACCGTGCGGAATCCGGACACCGGCGAGCTGATGAACCAGCTCCGCTGGAAGCCCTGGACCCCGCCGCAGGTCTGGCAGCCGTACCCCACCGTCTTCCGGCTCGCCGACGAGGCGGGGGTCCACACCGCCCAGGTCTCCTCGCCGATCTTCCAGGACACCCCGCTCACCAAGATCGCGCTGAGCGGCGGAACGTTCCACGGACGGCTCTCCGGCGAGGAGCGGATGGACCTCGCCGCCGAGCAGCTCGCCGCCGGCGACCGCTCGCTGGTCTACACGTACTACAGCGAGCTCGACGGCGCCGGACACCGTTTCGGCATCGGTTCCGACGCCTGGCGCGGCCAGTTGATGTGCGTCGACCGGCTCGTCCAGCGGCTCGCCGAACAGCTCCCGCCCCGCGCGGCCCTCTATGTCACCGCCGACCACGGCATGGTCGACGTCCCCTTCGACGAGGACCACCGCATCGACTTCGACGAGGACTGGGAGCTGCGCGCCGGTGTCGCCCTCCTCGGCGGCGAGGGCCGGGCCCGGCACGTCTACGCCGTCCCCGGAGCCCGGGCCGATGTCCTCACCTGCTGGCGCGAGGTCCTCGGCGACCGCTTCTGGGTGGCGGGCCGTGACGAGGCGATCGAGCTCGGCTGGTTCGGCGACCGGATCGACGAGCGGGTGTACGGAAGGATCGGCGACGTGGTCGCGGCCGCCGACGGCGATCTCGCCATCACGGCCTCCGTCAACGAGCCGAACGAGTCCGCGATGGCGGGAATGCACGGGTCCATGACCGCGGCGGAGCAGCTCGTGCCGCTCCTCGAAGTCCGTTCCTGAGCGTCCCCCTCCCCATGCCCGTCTCCTCCCGCCCCCGTCCGTCCCCGATCGCGAAAGGTCATCGACCCCCCATGCCCGAGCTGGTGTTCTTCTCCGGAACGATGGACTGCGGAAAGAGCACCCTCGCTCTTCAGATCGAACACAACCGCTCCGCGCGGGGCCTCCAGGGCATGATCTTCACGCGGGACGACCGCGCCGGCGCGGGCAAGCTCTCCTCCCGGCTCGGCCTGGTCACCGACGCCGTCGAGGCCGCCGAGGGCTTCGACTTCTACGCGTACCTCGTCGCCCATCTGTCGAAGGGCGGGCGCTGTGACTACGTCATCGCGGACGAGGCCCAGTTCCTCGCGCCCGAGCAGATCGACCAGCTCGCCCGGGTCGTCGACGACCTCGAACTCGACGTCTTCGCCTTCGGCATCACCACCGACTTCCGCTCCAAGCTCTTCCCCGGCTCCCAGCGGCTGGTCGAGCTCGCCGACCGGGTGGAGGTCCTCCAGGTCGAGGCCCTGTGCTGGTGCGGCGCCCGCGCCACCCACAACGCGCGCACCGTCGGCGGCGAGATGGTCGTCGAGGGGGCGCAGGTCGTCGTCGGCGATGTGAACGCGGGGGACGAGGTCGGGTACGAGGTGCTGTGCCGGCGGCACCACCGCAAGCGGATGACGAGCGCGACGGCGCGCGCGGCGGCGCTGTCGCCCGACGTGCTGCCGGTCACCCTGACCTGACGTCAGGCCGCCTCCTGCTCCAGCGTCTCGCCGAGCGCCCGGGCGAAGGCCCGTGCCTGCGGAGTGGCGCTCCCGCGGCGCAGGACCAGGCCCAGGAGGGAGTCGGGCAGGCCCTCGACCGGGACGAAGGCGAGGGAGCGGCGGTGGCCGTGGTACTCGGCCGTCGACCGGCACAGCAGCATCGCCCCCCGGTCCGCCGCCGTGAGCGACAGGCCCTCCTGCAGGGTGTTGACGAGCGGCCCGGCCGGGATCGGCAGACCGCCCGGCGTCTCGTGGGGCGCCTGGGCCCGGCGCCAGTACGCGGGCGCGGAGTCGTGGATGCCGATCAGCCGGCAGTCCGCCAGCTCCTCCGCCGCGACCGACTCCCGGCCCGCCAGCGGATGCCGGACGGAGACCGCCAGGGTCTGCGGCTGCCGTGAGAACACCGGCCCGAGCACCAGGTCCTCCTCGGCCACCGGCAGCAGCACCACCGCGCAGTCCACCTCCTTGCGGCGCACCGGCCCGAACGGATCGGACAGCGCTATCTCCGCCACCTCGATCGTGCAGGTCGGGTGGCGCTCCTCGAAGCGGGTGATGGCCCGCGCCAGATAGTCGTCCACCGTCCCCTGGAAGCCGATCCGCAGCACCCCGCCGACGCTCCGGGCGGCCGCCCGGGCCTCGTCGACGGTCGCCCGCAGCGCCTCGTACGCCGGACGCAGCGACGCGAGGAAGGACTCGCCGAGCGGGGTCAGGGCCACCCGGCGGCTGGTCCGCTCCACCAGCGGGGCGCCGATCCGGCCCTCCAGCGACCGGAGCAGTTGGCTGACCCGGCTCTGGGACACGTACAGCCGCTCGCCCGCTCGGCCGAAATGCAACTCCTCGGCGAGCACGAGGAACGCCTCCAGCTCGCGGATCTCCAGACCGCCCATGGTGTCCTCCCCTTCGATCAAGTAGCCCTGCTCATGGAAGCATGAGGGATTGGCCGTTGTTCCCGCAGGTCGCGGCGGGTTTGCTGAACTCATGGCACAGACAGAGGAAATCGCAGGTGTGACACCGGACGTTCCGCGTCCCCCGGGGGGTGGCTGGCCCGCCGTGGTCGCCGTGGCGGGGGCGACGTTCACCGTGGTCACCTCCGAGATGCTGCCGGTGGGTCTGCTCACCCCCATCGGCGAGGCGCTGCGGGTGACGGAGGGCACGGCCGGACTGACGCTGACCATCACGGGTCTGGTGGGTGCGGTGTCCGCGCCGCTGCTCACCCCGGCGCTGGGCCGTTTCGACCGCCGGCTGGTGATGTGCGGTCTGATGGCGGTGCTGATCGTCGGCAACCTGCTGGCCGCCTGGTCCCCGCACTTCGCGGTGATGGTGGTGGCCCGGGTCCTGGTCGGCATCGGCATGGGCGGCGTGTGGGCCATCGCGGCCGGCCTCGCCGTACGGCTCGTCCCGGCCAAGTCCGTGGGCCCGGCCACCTCCCTGGTCTTCAGCGGCATCGCGGTGGCCTCGGTGCTCGGCGTCCCGGCCGGCACCTACATCGGTGAACTCGCCGACTGGCGCACCGCGTTCGTCACCATCGCCGGGCTCGCCCTGGTGGTCCTCGTGGCCCTGGCGGTGCTGCTGCCGAAGCTGCCGGCCGAGCAGGACATCCGGCTCGGCGGCGTGATGCGGCTGGTCGGCAACCCGCGCGTGGCCACCGGACTCGGCGTGGTCGCGCTCCTGGTCACCGGCCACTTCGCCGCGTACACCTACGTACGGCCCGCCCTGGAGGAGATCTCGGGGGCCAGTGCCTCCGTGATCGGCACGCTGCTGCTGGTGTACGGCGTCGCGGGCGTGCTCGGCAACTTCGCCGCGGGCGCGGGCGCGGCGCGCACCCCGCGCGGCACGCTCCTCCTGATCAGCCTGGTCCTGGCCGCGACGGTCTGCCTGATGCCGCTGATCGGCGGCTCGGTGGTCACGGCGACGGTGCTGCTCGCGGTCTGGGGCCTGTCCTACGGCGGGGTGTCGGTCTCCACGCAGACCTGGCTGCTCGGGGCCGCCCCCGAGGCCCGCGAGGCGGCGTCCGCCCTGTTCGTCGGCGTCTTCAACGGCTCGATCGCGCTCGGGGCGTTCGTCGGCGGCCTCGCCGCGGACGGCTCCGGCGTCGAGGCCGTGATGTACCTGGGCGCGGCCCTCGCCGTCGGCGCCCTGGCGGTGACGGCCCTGGGCCGCGCACCGGCCGGCGCCCGCGCCTGACCGGCGGCCGCCACCCCGAGACGGGCGGCGCTCCGGGGGACGTCCCCCGCACCCCGGAGCGCCGCCATGGTGGACCGGCCCGGACACCGATCCGGAAGCCCGGTCCGGTCCACCGCCCGGCCGGCTCAGGCGGCCGGCCGGGTCAGCCGCCGACGCCGTCGAGGAAGTCCCGGATCAGCTCGGCCCACGCGGCCGGCCGCTCGGCGGCGATGGCGTGCCCGCACTCCAGAACCGCCCACCCGGCCCCCGGAATCCCGTCCACCAGTTCGCGGGAGTGAACGGGAGTGGTGAGCAGGTCCCGCTCGGCGCACACCACCAGGGTGGGCACCCGGACCCGGGCCAGATCGGACCGTACGTCGATGGTCTCGAACAGGGCCAGTTGCGCGTCCGTGCCGGGCGGCATGCCCGCGGCGAACAGCCGCAACTGCTCCTCGATCTCGTCGCCGGAGCGCTCGTCCAGCCAGTCCGGCCCGCCGACCGCGAGGGACAGGAACGCGGCCAGTTCACGGCCGGCCGGATCGCGGCGACCGAGCGCGCGCCAGGTCTCCACGACCAGCCGCAGCCGTGGATTCGGGAAAGCGAATCCGGCGGAGAGCACAAGGGCCGTGACCCGTTCGGGATGCCGGACCGCGGCCCGTACGGCCACCGTCGTGCCCATCGAGAAACCGGAAATGGCGAAAGTGTCGGCACCGGATTGCACGGCGCTTTCCACAATTCCGTCGGCCAGCATGTCCAGACTCAGTGTTTCGTCCGAGAGAGGGGTGGAACCCGACCCCGGGTAATCAGGACCGATCACGGTCCTCGATTGCGCGAGGGATTCGATGACGGGGCCGAAACTGTCCTGTACATCACTGCCCGCGCCGTGCGCGAGCAGGAGTCCAGGGCCGCTGCCCCACACGGAACAGGAAAACGAGGAGGGAAGTGGAGAGGTCATGTCGGCGATGCTAGCGAAACGCCCGGCTATTCCTCTGAATTCTCCGTCGACTTCACGCCGTTCCGGCCGGCGACTACTTGATCGAGTGGTCACAGGCTACTCACTCAGGTAGTGGTGGACCGGATCGAGCGAAACGTAGGCTCACGAGCATCGGGCAACGACAATTCCCTGAGCCTGAATTATCGAAGGAAGGCCGATGCTCACTTCACGTCAGCTCCCGCTGTCCGCCTATCAGCGCGATATCTGGGCTGCCGAATCCGCCACCGCCGCCGACCCCCAGTTCAACGTCCTCCTCCATGAGCGACTGGACGGAAAGCTGGACACCGACGCGCTCCGGGAGTCCCTCCAGGAGGTCCTGCGGGCCCACGACGCGTTCTCCCTGCGCTTCGACGAGGCCGACGGCGTCCCCTACCAGTGGTGCGCGTCCGAGGACGACGCGCCCTGGGTGGAGTACGTCGACCACTCCGACGCGCCCGCCCCCGCCGCGGCCTGCGCACGGTGGCAGCGCGACTCCTTCAACCGCCCCTTCGCGCTGCGCCGTTCGCGGTTGTTCACGGCCGCCGTGCTGCGCGAGAGCGACCGCGTGGTGCATCTGCACCTGAACGTCCACCACCTGATCGCCGACGCCTGGGCGCTGAACCTGGTCCTGCGGCAGGTCCACGACGCGTACCTTCGCCGCACCGGATCCCCCGCCGCCCCGGCCGCCGACGGCGCGAGCCCGCACACCGGCGCGTCCTCCGTGACGACCCTGCTGGACGCCGAGGCCGCGTACCGCGCCTCCGCCGCGTACGAGGAGGACCGCGCCCACCACCGCGAGGCGCTCGCCGGCATCGCCCCCGCGCTCTTCCCCCGTACCGTCGCCGCCGCCGACGCGCCCGTGCTCCGGGGCCGGCACACCTTCACCGTGGACGCGGCGCTGGTCCGCCGCATACGCCAGGGCGGCAGCTCGCCCTTCGCCTTCGTCGCCGCCGCCTTCGCCACCTACCTCGCGCGCGTGCACAACGCCGACGAGGCCGTGCTCGGCGTGCCGTTCCTCAACCGCCGCACCGAGGCGGAGAAGGCCGTCGTCGGACAGGTCGCCAACAGCCTCCCGGTCCGGCTGGCCGTCGACCCGAAGGCCACCCTGCCGGAGCTCGCCGCCCGCGTCCGCACCGGCACCGACACGCTGCGCGGCCACGAGCGGCTCGCCCTCGGCGACGTGTTGCGCGAACTCCCCGCCGGCGGGCCCGGATCCCGCCGCCTCTTCGACGTCACCGTCTCCTATCTGCGCTTCCCGCGCCCCGCGGCCCTGCCCGGCGTCGAGACCGAGACCGTCGTCAAGGCACCCGTGCACGCCCAGGACGCGCTGTCCGTCATGATCCACGCCTTCGACGACGACGCCGACCTGCGGGTCGACCTCGACTACGCGCTCGACGTCTTCGACGAGGACCTGCCCATCACCGCCGTCGCGGACCAGCTCCGCACCCTCATCGCGGCCGGTGCCGAGCAGCCCGAGCGGCCGGCCGTCAGCCTGCCCCTGCTCGACGAGGCCGGATACGCCGCGCTGGTCCGCGACTCCCGCGGCCCGCGCGTCCCGTACGCCGACGACACCACCGTGCACGCCCTGATCGCCGCGCAGGCCGCCCGCACCCCGGACCGCACCGCCGTCACCGGCGCCGACGGCACGGACACCCTCACCTACGCCGAACTCGACGCCCGCTCCAACCAGGTGGCCCGCGGACTGCGCGCGCACGGGGTCGCCACCGGCGACCGCGTCGCCGTCCTCATGGAGCGCTCGCCCCGGCTGCTCGTCGCCCTGCTCGGCGTCCTCAAGGCGGGCGGCGCCTATGTGCCCGTCGACCCCGGCTATCCGGCCGAGCGGATCGCCCTGCTGCTCGAGGACAGCCGCGCCACGGCCGTGCTCGCCGACCCCGGCACCGCCCTGCCCGAGGCGGCGCGGAACGCGCCGGCGCTGACCGTGGACCAGCTCCTCACCGGCCCCGACGGCCCGCTCGACCCGCACGCCGGCCCGCGCGACCTCGCGTACGTCATCTACACCTCCGGCTCCACCGGCCGCCCCAAGGGCGTCATGGTCGAACACCACTCGGTCGTCAACCGGCTGGCCTGGATGCAGCGGGCCTACCCGGTCGGCGCGGACGACGTGCTGCTCCAGAAGACGCCGATCTCCTTCGACGTCTCCGTGTGGGAGCTGTTCTGGTGGGCCGTCGAGGGCGCGGGCCTCGCCCTGCTCCCCGTGGGCGGCCAGAAGGACCCGCGCGAGATCCTCGCCACCGTCGAGAGCCGCCGGGTGACCGTGCTGCACTTCGTGCCCTCCATGCTCGGGCCCTTCCTCGACCTGCTGGAGGTCTCGCCGGAGCTCCGCGTCCGCGCCGCCTCGCTGCGCACCGTCTTCTGCAGCGGCGAGGCCCTGCCGGCGGCCCGTGTCGAGCAGTTCAACCGGGTCCTCGGCACCGGCCCCGACGCCCCGCGCCTGGTCAACCTCTACGGGCCCACCGAGGCCACCGTCGACGTGTCGTACCACGACTGCCCGGGGCAGGCCGACGGCCCGGTCCGCCGGGTGCCCATCGGCCGCCCCATCGACAACACCGTCCTGTACGTGGTGGACGCGCACGGCGGGCTCCAGCCGCCCGGCGTGCCCGGCGAACTGTGCATCGGCGGCGTCAACGTGGCCCGCGGCTACCTCGACCGGCCCGAGCTGACCGCGGAGAAGTTCCTCCAGGACCCCTTCCCCGCCCGTCACCTGCCCGGCGAGGAGCCCTTCACCCCGGAGCGGCGGATCTACCGCACCGGCGACCTCGCCCGCCGCCTCGCCGACGGCGCCATCGAGTACCTCGGCCGGATCGACGGCCAGGTCAAGATCCGCGGCAACCGCGTGGAGCTGGGCGAGGTCCAGAACCGGCTCGCCTCCCTCGACGGCGTCCGCGACGCCGTCGTCGTCGACCGCGAAACGGCGAGCCGTGGCACCGTCCTGGTCGGCTACTACGTCGCCGACGAGGCCCGCGACCCGGCCGAGCTCCGCGCCGAACTGGCCGAGCGGTTACCGGAGTTCATGATCCCGTCGTACTTCGTCCGGATCGACCGCGTACCCCTCACCCCGAACGGCAAGGCCGACCGGCGCGCCCTGCCCGCCCCGGCCACCGCCTCCGGCGCCGACGGCGCCCCCGAGCCGCCCCGCAACGCCACCGAGGCGACCCTCGTCCGCATCTGGGCCGAGGTCCTGGAGACCGAGCCCGGCCGGCTCGGCGTCCACGACGACTACTACGCCCTCGGCGGCGACTCCATCACCATGCTGCGCATCCACGCGCAGGCCGAGAAGGCCGGCATCCGCTTCTCGCCTACCGACCTCATGAACCATCCCACCGTGGCCCAACTGGCCGCCCGAGCCACCACCGGCGCACCCACCGAGGCCGCCCCGGAGCTCGCGCCCTTCACGCTGGTCTCCCAGGTGGACCGGGCCCGCCTCGAAGGCCGCGCCGACGCCTACCCGCTCACCCGCCTCCAGCTCGGCCTGCTCTACCACAGCCGCGCCGAGGAGCACTCGGCCGTCTACCACGACGTCTTCCAGTACAGCCTGGTGCTCGACTGGGACGAGGACCGCTTCCGGGATGCCTTCGGGCGTCTCGTCGCACGCCACCCCGTGCTGCGGTCCTCCTTCGACCTGGGCTCCTTCTCCGAGCCCCTGCAGATCGTGGACCACACCGTCGACGGCGGACTGGAGACCGTGGACCTGCGCGGACGCGCGGAGCCCGAGGCCCGGGCCGCCATCGCCGCCCACATCGAGGAACGGCGCTTCCACCGTTACGAGTTCGAGCGCGCCCCGCTCTATCTCTTCCGGGCCCACGTCCTGGACGACACCGTCGAGCTGGTGCTCAGCTTCCACCACGCGATCCTCGACGGCGGCAGCGTCGCCACCCTCCTGCGCGACCTGCTCCAGGACTACCTCCACCTCCTCGGTCACCCCATCGAGGCCGTGCCCGACACCGCCCTGCCCTCCGGAGCCCACCATGTGCTGGCCGAGCGCGGCGCCCTGGAGTCGGCGGACACCCGGCGCTTCTGGCGGGACAGGCTGGCGGACGCCCCGCTGCTGCACCTGGAGGCATTCCGGCCGCACGAGGCCCCGCGCGGCGCCGAGCAGATCACCCGGCTGGTCGACCTGCCGAGGGAGCTCACGGACACCGCACGCGCCTTCGCCGCCGAGCGCGGACTGCCCCTGAAGTCGGTGCTGTTCGCGGCGCACTGCCTCACCCTGCGGCTGTACTCCGGCTCGGCCGACGTCACCACCGGCCTGGTCACCCACGGCCGCCCCGAGATCGACGGCGCCGACCGCACCGCCGGCCTCTTCCTCAACACCATGCCCGTCCGCCTCGACACCGGGGCCCCGGCCGACTGGGCCGGCGTGGTCCGCGCGGCCTTCGACGAGGAGCGGCTCAGCCACGAGCACCGCCGCTACCCGCTCAGCGCCGTGCAGGAGGACCGCGGCGCGGCCGTCCTGGAGACCGCGTTCAACTACATCCACTTCCGCCAGCTCGCCGCCGTCCTGGAGCTGCCCGGCGTGCGCATGCTGGACTTCCGCACCTGGGAGGAGACCAACTTCCAGGTGCTCGTCAACGCCATGACCGACCCGGTGGAGCGCACGGTGCGGCTGCGGATGGACTTCCACGGCCAGACCTTCACCCCCGCTCAGGCGGAGCTGTACGCCGAGACCTACACGGCCCTGCTCGACCGCATCGTCCGGCACCCGGACGAGGCCCCGGACCTCGGCTTCCTCGTCGCACAGCGCCCCGAGGCCCAGGCCGAGCCCGAGACCGAGGCCGAGCCCGAGCCCGAGACCGAGGCCGAGCCCGGGCCCGAGACCGAGCCGAGGGCCGCCGACGCTCTCGCCGCCGGCCGGGAGCACCCTGAGGCGGACTTCCGGGACGTCGCCCGGGCCGTCTTCGAGCAGGCGGCGCGCACCCCGGACGCGGTCGCCGTCGCCTTCGGCTCCCGCAGGTGGACCTACGCCGAACTCGCCCGCGCCGCCGACCGGGTGGCCGCCCGGCTGCTGGCCCTCGGCGCGCGCCCCGGCGCCCGGGTGGGCATCGCCATGCCCCGCTCCCCGGAGACGATCGCCGTCATCCTCGGTGTCATGCGGGCCGGGGCGGCGACGGTGCCGCTCGACGTCGGCTACCCGGCCGAGCGCCTGACCTCGATGGTGGAGCAGGCCCGGCCCTTCCGGATCGTCGCGGCGGCCGAACACGCCGGCACGCTCGGGGAACTGGCCCCGGTGCTGTCTGCCGAGGACCTCTTCGGCGAGGCGAGCGGCGAGGCGACGCACGAGGTGACGCGCGGGGTGACCGACGTGTCGGCCGGCGTCGCGACCGACGTGGCGGCCGGCGTGGCGGCCGAGGCCGTGCCCGGCGAGGCGGCCGTGGCCCTGCCCGACGCCGGGTCCGGCAGCGCGCCCCGTATCGCGCCCGAGGACATCGCGTACATCCTCTTCACCTCCGGCTCCACCGGCGCCCCCAAGGGCGTCGCCATGCCGCACCGCTCCCTCGCGAACCTCGTCGCCTGGCAGAACTCCGTACCGAGCGGCGTCGTCGGCGGGACCACCGCCCAGTACGCCCCGATGAGCTTCGACGTCTCCTTCCAGGAGATCTTCTCGACGCTCTGCGGCGGCGGCACCCTGTACGTCCTCGCCGAGGACGAGCGCCGCGACATGCCCGCCCTGCTGCGCCTGCTGGACCGCGAGGGAGTCGAGCGCCTGTACCTGCCCTACGTCGCCCTCCAGCAGCTCGCCGAGGCCGCCGCCGCACTCGACCTGGCCCCACGCGGTCTCAAGGCCCTGCTGTCCTCCGGCGAACAGCTCCGCGTCACCGACGAGATACGCCGTCTGTGCGCGGCGCTGCCCGGGATCATCCTGGAGAACCAGTACGGGCCCACCGAGTCCCATGTGGTCACCGCGTACACCATGCAGGGCGACCCGGACCGGTTCCCCGCGCTGCCGCCCATCGGCCGCCCGGTCGACCGCTCCCGCGTGCACGTCCTCGACGCCCGCATGCGGCCGGTGCCGCCCGGCGTCAAGGGCGAGCTGTATCTCGCGGGCGACTGCCTCGCCGAGGGCTACGTCGACCGGCCCGACCTGACCGCCGAGCGGTTCGTGACCCATCCGGTCACGGGGGAGCGCCTCTACCGCAGCGGCGACCTCGGCATCCGGCTGCCCGACGGCGACCTCGTGTGCCTGGGCCGGGCCGACTCGCAGGTCAAGGTCCGCGGCTACCGGGTGGAGCCGGCCGAGGTCGAGCTCGCCATCACCCGCTTCGCGGCCGGACACCCCGGCATCCAGGAGGCCGCCGTCGTCGCCCGCCGGCGCGAGGGCAACGACTCCTTCCTGGCCGCCTTCCTCACCGGCGACCCGGACGGGGCCGATCTGGCCCTGCTGCGCAAGCAACTGCGCACCGTCCTGCCCGACTACATGATGCCCTCGCACATCGAGTGGCTGGACGCCCTGCCGCTCACCCCGAGCGGCAAGCGGGACGACGCCGCCCTGCGCGCGAAGCCGCTGACCGCCGGCACCGCGGCCGACGCCGCCGAACCGCTCGACGCGTACGAGCGGACGCTGACCGAGATGCTGGCGGACCTGCTCCAGCTCCCGGCGGTGGGCCCGCACCAGGACATCTTCGACCTCGGCGGCACCTCGCTGACCGCGATGCGCCTGGTCGTCCAGATCGAGCAGCGGTACGGCACGAGCGTCCCGCTCTCGGAGTTCGTCGCCGCCCCCACCGCCGCCGCCCTCGCGGCCCGGCTGCGCTCGGGGCGGGCCTGCACGGCCTTCGACCCGCTGGTGCCGATCCGCCCCGACGGCGACAGGCGCCCGATGTTCTTCGTGCACCCCATGGGCGGCAACGTGCTCTGCTACGTCCGCTTCGCCAAGCACCTCCCGGACGGCCAGCCGTTCTACGCCCTCCAGGCGGCCGGCGCCGATCCGGGCACCGAGGCGCTGCGCAGCGTGGAGGAGATCGCCGCGAGCTATGTCGAGGCGATCCGCCGGGTCCAGCCCAGCGGCCCGTACGTGATCGGCGGCTGGTCCTTCGGCGGCTTCGTCGCCTTCGAGATGGCCCGCCAACTGCGCGCGGCCGGCGAGGAGATCGCCCGCCTGGTGCTCCTCGACACCACCGCGCTCAACCCCGGACGGCGGCTGAACACCGGCGACGAGGCGCTGCTCGGCTGGTTCTTCTGGGAGCTGCTCTGGCTGCGCCGCGGCGGTGACTCCCCGCTGGAGCTGATCCCGGCCGGACTCGCCACACTGGAGGAGAAGTTCGACTTCATCGCGCAGCTCGCCATCGAGGAGGGCGTGCTGCCGGCGGGCAGCACGGGAGCGGTCGTGCGGCGGCTGTTCCACGTGTACGAGGCGAACTGGAAGGCCGCCTTCGCCTACCGCCCGGAGGTGGTGGAGCAGGACATGGTCCTCATCCACGCCTCGGAGCCGCTGCCGGAGGTCCTCAACTCCATGCACACCGCGATCGAGAGCATGCACAAGGACCCCACCAACGGCTGGCGCGAACGCACCAGCGGCGTCCTGGACGTGGTCGACGTCCCCGGCGACCACCTCACGATCATGGAGGAGCCGCACGTGGGTCACATGGTCAGGACCGTCGTCGAGCTGATCGGCGGCGCGTGACATGGCCGACCTCACCGACACGCACCAGCACCAGCACCAGGACAGAGACAGGGACGGCGCGATGAAGCGGAGCGGCAGCACGGCACGGAAGGCCATCGTCCTCGGCGCGGGCATCGGCGGCCTCACCGCCGCCGTCGCCCTGCGCCGGGCGGGACTCGACGTCGAGGTGTACGAGCGGGCGGGCGAGCTGCGCGCCGCGGGCTCCGGCCTCTCGGTGATGAGCAACGCCGTCGGTGCCCTGGACTCCCTCGGCCTCGGCATCGACCTGGAGAAGCGGGGCACGGCCCTGGAGTCGTACCACGTCAGGACCGCGCGGGGCCGGCTGATCCGGGAGTTCCCCTTCCCGGAGATCATCGGGCGGCTCGGCGTCCCCAGCGTGCTGATCACCCGCGCCGACCTCCAGGCGGCCCTGCTTGAGGCGGCGGACGGCATCCCCCTCACCCTCGGCGCCACCGCCACCGGCTTCGAGACCGGCGAGGACCCGGCGGACGGGGTGCGGGTGCGCTTCGAGGACGGCCGCGAGGTCCACGGGGACGTGCTGATCGGCGCCGACGGCTTCCACTCGGTCGTCCGCCGGCAGTTGGTCGGCCCGGAGGACTCCCAGGACAGCGGCTACCTCTGCTGGCTGGCCGTGATCCCCTTCGCGCACCCCCGGTTCGCGCCCGGCTCGGTCACCCACTACTGGGGCAGCGGCCGGCGCTTCGGGATGGTCGACATGGGCGGCGGGCGGCTCTACTGGTGGGGCACCAAGAACATGCCCGCCGAGCGCTCCGCCCACTGGCGGGGCGGCAAGGAGGAGATCCTCGCCACCTACGCGGGCTGGGCGGACGAGGTCCAGGAGGCCATCCGGGCCACCCCGGCGGAGGCGGTCATCGCCGTGCCCTCCCGGGACCGGGTCTTCCTGGAACGCTGGGGCCGGGGCCCCGTCACCCTGCTCGGCGACGCCGCCCACCCCATGCTCACCAGCCTCGGCCAGGGCTCGGGCATGGCCATCGAGGACGCCGTCGTCCTCGGGCGGGCCCTTGCGGGCGCCGTCGACCTGCCGCGCGCCCTGCGCCGTTACGAGGACGAGCGCCGGGAACGCACCCGGGGCATGGTGGCCGCCTCGCGCGGCATCAGCACCTTCGAGCAGTCCGAGGACCCGGTGCGCCGGCCCCTGCGCGACGCCTACTTCCGCTTCATGCCGCAGCGGAAGCTGGTCCGCACCCTGGAGGACTCGCTCACCTTCCCGCTGAGCACCCCGCGCCCCGCCTCCCCGGCCCCCGCCGCGGCATGACCGCCGCCGAACGACTCAGGAGACACCACATGTCAGGCAATCCGCGCGCGCTCACCCCGCACGGCAGGACCGTGCTTGTCACCGGCGCCTCCTCGGGCCTGGGCCGGGTCTGCGCGCTGGAACTGGAGCGCTCCGGCTTCCGGGTCTTCGCCGGCGTGCGCGCCGAGGCCGACGGCGAGGCCCTGGCCCAGGAGGCCACGGGCGGCGGGATCACCCCCGTCCGGATCGACGTGACCGAGGAGAAGACCATCGCGGCGGCGGCCGAACAGGTCGCGCGGGCCGTGGGGGACCGGGGCCTGTGGGGCCTGGTCAACAACGCGGGCATCTGCGTCTCGGCCCCGCTCGAGTGCGTGGCGCCCGAACAGTTGCGCCGCCAGCTCGACATCAACGTGGTCGGCCAGCTCGCCGTCACCCAGGCGTTCCTGCCCCCGTTGCGCCGTGCCCGGGGCCGGGTGGTCAACGTGACCTCCGGTCTCGGCAGCGTGGCCATCCCCTACCTGGGGGCCTACGCCTCGGCGCAGTTCGCCAAGGAGGCCCTCACCGACGTGCTGAGGCGCGAGCTGCGGCCGCACGGGGTGGACGTGAGCGTGGTCCAGCCCGGGGCGATCATGACCCCGATCTGGGGGAAGGTGAGCGAGACGGCCCGGGCCGCCATGGACGGCGTCCCCGAGCACATCGCCGACCTCTACCGCATCCCGTTCCACCGCTTCCTGCACGCCAACGAGCGCCAGGCCAGGGACAGCAGGACCCGTCCCGAGGACTTCGCGCGCACCGTGGGCCAGGCGCTCACCTCCCGGCGGCCGAAGTCCCGCTACCGGGTCGGTACGGACGCCCGCACCGTGAGCGTCCTGGCGCGGGCCCTGCCGGACGCGGCACTCGACCGGTACCTGAGCCCGATCACGCGGTAGCCCGAGCCCTCGGTAACCCGATTCCTCGGAATCCCGATCCCTGGGCATCCCGGTCACTCGGTCCGATCCCTCGGTGACGCCGCCGGCCGGGAGCCCCTTCCCCCACGAGACCGGACGACGGACCCGCCGCCCTCCCGGCGGGTCCGTCGTCCGACCGAACTGTCGTACGGCTCGGACCCGTAGGAAACAGGCCAGTCGTCCGACCTGCCCGGCCCACCCTCCCCGTAGAGATCGCGCCAAGATCGTGACCGGAACCCCGGTGTCCCGGTCACGCCGAGGCATGTCGTCCTCCGTGCCCGCGGCCCGCCCGGGCGGACCCGCCGAAGGCCCCGGGACCCACGGGATCGCGCCTCTCCCACGCCCTGCCCGGGGATTTCGCGCGCCCTTCCCGGGCCCCTCGGCGTGCGCCGGGCGCGCGGTGCGCGGGACGGCGTGTGTGAACGGACCGTCAAGGCCCGCAGTGACCGAGTTTGCTGTGGAAACCGGTGACCCCGCACGACAAGGATGAAGATCATGGCACGTACCACTCCCCACGTTCCCCCCACCGACGGCCGATCCCCGGCGCGCCTGATCACCCGCCACCGCGCCACCCTGGACCGCGCCCTGACGGCCATCCGCACCCGCGAGCACTGGTCCCCCTACCCCGAGGACACCCGGGCCTACGGGCCGGACGCCACGGCGGACGGCGAGGCGTCCTTACGCGCGCTGCTCGGCCGGCCGATGGACCTCGGCCAGCCCGGCCGGGACGGCACGGTCGGGCCCGAACCCGAGCGGGGCGGCGAGCGCTCCCCGTACGGCATGGAGCTGGGCATCTCCTATCCCCACCACGACCCCGCGGTCCTGCTGCCCGCCATGACGGCCGCGCTGCCCGCCTGGCGGGACGCCGGTCCCGAGGCCCGCGCCGCCGTCTGCGTCGAGATCCTGGACCGGATCAACGCCCGGAGCCCCGAGTTCGCGGCCGTCGCCGAGCACACCAGCGGCCACAACCCCGTCATGGCCTTCCACGCCGGCGCCGTCCACGCGCAGGACCGGGGCCTGGAGGCCGTGGCCTACGCCTACGCCGAGCAGACCAGGCTGCCCGCGACCGCCCACTGGAGCAAGCCCCAGGGCCCGGGCCGGAGCGTCGAGATCGGCAAGCGGTTCACGGCCGTGCCCCGGGGGATCTCCCTCCTCGTCGCCAACAGCGTCTTCCCCACGTGGAACGGCTACCCCGGCCTCTTCGCCTCCCTCGCCACCGGCAACCCCGTCCTGGTCAAGCCGCACCCCGCCGCGGTCCTGCCGCTCGCGCTCACCGTCCGGATCGCCCGGGAGGTGCTCGCCGAGGCGGGCTTCGCCCCCGACCTGGTGTGCCTGGCCCCCGAATACCCCGGCGAGCGGCTGGCCCGGCGCCTGGCGACCGACCCCCGGGTGCGCCTCGTGGACTACGCGGGCCGCACCGCCTTCGCCGACTGGCTCGGGGACAACGCCCGCCAGGCCCGGGTCTTCACGGCCGCCTCCGCCGTCAACTCGCTGCTCGTCGAGTCCACCCACGACTACCGCGACATGCTCGCCAACCTGGCCTTCTCGGTCTCCCTCTACAGCGGCCAGCTCTGCACCAGCCCCCAGAACCTGCTGATCCCGCGCACCGGCATCGCCACCGACGAGGGCCACAAGAGCTACGAGGAGGTGGTCGCCGACCTCGGCGCCGCCCTGGACGCCCTGCTCGGCGACGACGGCGCGGCCTGCGAGGTGCTGGGCGCGCTGATCGGCCCCGAGGTGCGCTCCCGGGTCGACCTCGCGATGTCCGGGGCGCTGGGCCCCGTCGGCGTGCCCTCGCGGGAGGTGCGGCACCCGAGGTACCCGGACGCGGTGGTCCGTACACCCGTCGTCGTACGGCTCGACGCCGGCCGGGCGGAGGAACGGGCCACCCTGCTCGCCGAATGGCTCGGACCGGTCTGTTTCGCCGTGGCCGTGGACTCGGTGGCGGCGGCCGTGGAGCTCGTGAAGGAGACCACGCGTCTGTGCGGGGCCCTCTCGGTGGGTCTGTACTCGGTGTCCGCCGAGGTGGAGGCGGCGATGGAGGCCGCCTGCGTCGAGACCGGGGTGATGCTGTCGATGAACCTGATGGGCGACTGGTACATCTCGCAGTCCGCCGTCTACTCCGACCTGCACGGCACCGGCATGAACCCGGCGGGCAACGCGGTGTACAGCGACGGTGCCTACGTGGCGGAACGTTTCCGCACGGTGGTCGTACGACGCTACGGCGGTGCCACATGAACACCCTCCTGACCACCGACCTGCCGCTGCACGGCCGGGAACGCGAACTGGCCCTGATCCGCGACGTCCTGGAGCACGGCAGACGCGAGGGCACCGCCGTGGTCTCCGTCGAAGGCATGCCGGGCATCGGCAAGACCCGCCTGCTGACCGAGGCCGCGACCCTCGCCCGGCGCCTCGGCTACCTTCCCTCGCGCGGCGGCCACGGACGCGAGGCACGCACCCACCGCCCGGCCGCCGCCCTCACCGGCGCCCGGAGCGGCGACCGCCCCACCGGACCCCGGCTCGTGATCGTCGACGACCCGCGCGGGACCACCGACCGCCTGACCGGCCTCGCCCGCGTCCCCGGCCCCCGGGGCCGCCCCGGCACCGGCCGGGCCGTCTGGCTGATCGCCCACCGGCCCGGCGAGTCCCCGCCGCTCACCGGCCCCCTCCTCGCCGACCCGGCCGCACGCACCGAGCGCCTGGTCCTCGGACCGCTGGCCCCCACCGACACCCGCCGGCTCGCCCACGGCCTGCTCGGCGTACCGCCCGCCCCGTCCCTCGAACCCCTCATCGACGACGCCGGAGGCCACCCCCGGCTGCTCATCGAGCTCCTGACCGGCCTCCAGGAGGAGGGCGGCGTCGCCCTGTCCGGCGGAGCGGCCGAGCTGCTGACCGAGACGCTGCCCGCCCGGCTCGCCGCACGCGTACGCACCACCCTGGAGCGCTACTCGCCGTCCTGCCGCCAACTGCTCTGCGTGGCCGCCGTCCTCGGCGACGAGGTCGTGTACGGCGAACTGGCCCTGATGATGCGAACCTCCGTCTCCGCCCTGCTGCCCACCCTGGAAGAGGTCTGCGCCACCGGAGTCGTCCGCAACATCGGCAGCCGCGCCGTCTTCCACAACCCGCTGCTCCGCCGCCTCATCGCGGAATCCGTGCCCCCGTCGGTGCGGCTCGCCCTGGAGCAGGAGGCCGCGGCGCTGCGCTCCGTACGCCGGGGGCAGCGCCACCCGGCACCCGCTCCGCTCCCGGCCACGGCCCCGCCGCCGGCCGCCCCGGCCCGGCCGGGCCCCTCCACCGCCGAGCGGCCCACCCGGGGCGGACAGTTGAGCGAGCAGCAGCACGCCCTGGTGGCGCTGGTCGCCGAAGGACTCACCAACCAGCAGATCGCCAGCCGGCTCGCCCTCTCCCCGCACACCGTCAACTACCACCTGCGCCGGCTTTTCAAGCTCTACGGGGTGAGCTCGCGGATCGACCTGCTGCGGGCCGCCCGCCGCGCCTGAGGCCGCGCCCCTCACCCCTCGTACCCCGCTGGAGACACCACCCATGACCGAACTGCGCCTGGCCCCGACCTGGCCCCACCTCGACACCCCGCGCCCCGACCGCCGCACCCCCTGGCTGCGGGACGCCCTCGCCGCCGAACCCGACGACGGCCGCACCCCGCCGCTCACCGACGAGACGCGCTGCGACGTCCTCGTCGTCGGCGGCGGATTCACCGGACTGTGGACGGCCCTGGAGATCCTGCGCCGGGCACCCGGCACCGACATCGTGCTGATCGAGGCCGATGTGTGCGGCGGCGGCGCCAGCGGCGCCAACGCCGGCTTCCTCATGCCCATGTGGGCCCGCTTCAGCAGCCTCGTCGCCCTCGGCGGGTACGAGGAGGCCCGCCGCATCGGCGAGGCGTCGGCCGCGGCCGTCGACGAGATCCTCGACTTCGCCGACACCCACGGCATCGACATCGAGCACCGCCGCGGCCCCTGGATGTGGGCCGCCTCCTCGCCCGCCCAGCGCGGCGCCTGGCAGCGGACCCTCGACGACCTGCACCGGGCCGGCATAGAACCGCTGCACCGCATCACCGCGGCCGAGTCCCGCGAGACCGTCGGCACCCGCAGCCACTACGGAGCCGTGCTCGACCCGGGCTGCGCCACCCTCCAGCCCGCCAAGCTGACCCGCGGCCTGCGCCGGGCCGCCCTCGACGCGGGTGTACGGATCCACGAACGCACCCCGCTCGCCGCGCTGCGGGCCGCCGGAGGCGGTACCGTCCGCGCCCGCACGCCCTACGGCACGGTCCACGCGGACAAGGTGGTGCTGGCCGTCAACGCCTGGGCCGGAAAGATCGAGGACCTCGGCCGCCGCATGGTGACCGTGGCCAGCGACACCGTGCTGACCCGGCCCGTACCGGAGCGCCTGAAGGCCCTCGGCTGGAACGGCGAGGTCTCGGTCTGCGACTCCCGGCGCCGCCTGAACTACTACCGCACCACCCCCGACGGCCGGTTGCTGTTCGGCAAGGGCGGCTCCGGCGTCGCCTACGGCGACCTCGGACCCAGCACCCTGTGGGGCGACGCGCTGCGCCCCGCCGAACTGCGGGCCCATCTGCGCCGCCTCTTCCCCGAACTCGCCGACGCGCCGGTCGACATGAGCTGGACCGCGCCCGTGGAGTACTCGGTGACCTCGCTGCCGTTCGCCGGGTGGCTGAAGTCCGTGCCGGGCGTCTGCTACGCCGCCGGATACTCCGGCGACGGCGTCGGCCCCTCCCGCCTGATGGCGAAGGTGCTGGCCTCCTTCGTCCTCGGCACGAACGACGCCTGGGCGCGGTCGGCCTTCACGCGGGCGCCGGGCGGCTGGTTCCCGCCCGAGCCGGTGCGCTACCCGGGCGCGCGCCTCGTGCTGCCGGCCCTGCGGGCGGTGGAGGCCCGGGAGGACGGCGGGGGACGGGTCCCCGACCTGGTCAAGCGACTGGTGTCGGTGTTCTGACGGACGGCGGCCGGCGGCGGAGGTCCGGGAGCCGTCGGTGGCGGGGGAGCGGCCGCCCGGACGCCGTCGGTCGCCCGGAGCGGCCGCCTGGACGCCGTCAGTCGCCCGGAGAGGCCCGGAAGCGGCGCCGGTACTCCATCGGCGTCGTGTCGAGCCGGCGGCGGAACGCCCGTATCAGCGTGTCCGTCGTGCCGAAACCGCAGAGGGTGGTGATCCGTTCGAGCGTGGCGTCGGTGGTCTCGAGCTGGTGGCGGGCCCTCTCCACCCGCGCCGACTCGACGTACGCGCTCGGTGTCGTCCCCAGCTCCGCCTTGAAGATCCGGGTGAGCTGGCGCTCGCTGACATGGGCGCTGGCGGCGAGGTCCGCGAGGGTCAGCCGCTCGCCGATGTTCCGGCTGATGTAGTGGCGCAGGTCCTCCATCCGCCGGGTCGTGGAGACCGGTTCCAGGGGCACGCTGAACTGGCTCTGCCCGCTGGGCCGCTTCAGATACATCACCAACTGCCGGGCGATCCGCAGCGCCACGGTCTCGCCGTGGTCGTCGGCGACCAGGGCCAGCGCCAGGTCGAGGCAGGAGCTGATGCCCGCCCCCGTCCACACGTTCCCGTCCCGGATGAAGATCGGGTCGGCGTCGACCTCGACCGCCGGATGGTCGGCGGCGAGCTGCTGCGCGGTCGACCAGTGGGTGGTGGCGCGCCTGCCGTCGAGCAGTCCGGCGGCGGCGAGGATGTGCGCTCCGACGCAGACGGACGTGACCCGCCGGGTCCGCCCGGCCAGGGACCGCACCCGGTCGACCACACCGGGGTCGACCAGCGCGTGCACCCGCCGCCGCTCGTCGACCTCCACCGCGCCGGGCACCAGAAGGGTGTCCACCGCCCGCGTGGCCAGCGCGTCGAAGGTGGTGTCGGGCAGCACCCGCACACCGGCGGAGGTGGTGACCGGGTCCAGGGTCTCGGCGGCGAGGACGACCTCGTAGCCCGGCGCGTCGTCCGTCTCGCGGCGCAGGAGGGCGAAGACCTCCGGCGGTCCGGTGACGTCGAGCAGGTCGACGCCCTCGAAGAGGACGATGACGACGAGTCGTTCGCCGGCGGTGCTCATGGGGTCTCCGGTCGGTGGGTGAACGCGGTGTCCGGTTGTGCATGGTACGGAGCCCGACGGCGACGGGCACCGGCTGTTCACCTGAGGTGTACGCGGGGATCTCCTGCCGATCGGCCGCGGGTCGCACGGCTCGGCGGTAATGCGTCTCTACGGCGACCGTCATCGCCGAAGCCGACCCTGGAGGACGTGTGCCACCCGCTGCCGAGCCGGAGACCGAGCCGGAGCCCGCGACGGCGACCGCGACCGGGTCCGCGACCGAGTCCGCGACCGCGACCGGGTCCGCGACCGAGTCCGCGACCGCGACCGGGTCCGCGGCCGAGAGCTCCTCGTCCCGGCCGCGGCTGCGGGCGGCGGCGGGCGCGGCCCTGCTGACCGGTCTGCTGTTCTGCCTCGCCGGGCGGCTCGCGGGAAGCCATCCCTTCGGACCCCGGACCCGCAACATCGTCGACCTGGGCCAGCAGTACCTTCCGTACCACGCGTACGGGCGGAAGCTGATCACCGGTCAGACCCACGGCGATCTCTTCCTGAACTGGACATCGGGTTTTGGATCCAATTTCCTCGGCGATTTCGGCACCTATCTGAGCAGCCCGTTCGCGCTGCTCGTCATCCTCTTCCCGGCCGACCGCACCGAGCTCGCCCTCTACGTGATCACCGCCGCCAAGATCTCCACGGCGGGCGCGGCGATGGCGGCCCTGCTCCTCACCCTGCGGCGCGGCCCCTGGCCGCTCGCCTCCGTGCTCGGCACCGCGTACGCGCTGTCCGGCTGGACCTTCAACTACGCGGCCACCGTGCCGATGTGGCTCGACGGGCTCATCGCCTTCCCGCTCCTCTGCCTGGTGGCCGAGTGGGCCCGCACGGGGCGCCGGCCGGTCCTCGGGCCGCTGGTCGTCGCCCTGGCCTGGTTCGCCAACTTCTACACCGCCTACATGGCCACCCTCGGCGCCGCCGTCTTCCTCGCCGTCCGGCTGCTGACCACGAACGGCGCGCACGGCGGCACCACCGCCACGGCCCCCGCCACCCGCCGCCCTCGGCTCACCGCCCTGCTGCGGGCCGCCCGCACCGTCCTCATCGGCATCGGGCTCGCCGCCCCGCTCGTCGTCGTCGTCTTCCTCGCCACCCGGGTCGCCGACCCGACCCCGCCCACCGCCTTCGCCCCCGCCGCCTGGACGGACGTCCTCGCCCGCCTCCTGCCGGCCACCGCGAGCGTGGCCACCCCCGCCCTCTTCATCGGCACCCCCGCCCTGGCGCTCGCCCTCACCCTGCCCTTCAACACCGCCGTCGCCGCCCGCGTCCGCCTCGCCTGGACGGCGGCGATCGCGCTGGTCGCGCTGTCCCTCCAGTGGGAGCCGACCCATCTCCTCTGGCACGCCGGAGCCTCGCCCAACGGCATCCCCTACCGCCAGAGCTTCGTGCTGTGCGGGCTGCTCCTCCTCGCTGCCTGGCTGTCCACGGCCGGGGGAGCGCCCCGGCCCGTCGCACTGCTCGCCGGCGGCGGACTGCTGGCCGTCGCCGCCGCGGCCGCCCGAGGCAGCGCCGACATCGACCGCTGGACCTACCCCGCCGTCGCGGGAGCCGCCGCACTGGCCGCCCTCGCCGCCGTGACCGCGCTGCTCGCCGGACGCCGGCCCGGCACCCGCCTGCTGCCCGCCCTCGCCGTCGTCCTGCTGCTCGCCGCCCAGGCCGGCGAAACCCTCGTCACCGGCAAGCGCATCGAGGAACAGCAGGTGAGCGAGGTCTCCTGGGCTCCCCGAGTCGGCCCCTGGCACACCGACATGGCCGACGCCGTCGCCGCCGCCGGCGCCTGGCCGCGCCACCGGACCGACCCGGGCGAGGTCCCGGGCGGCAACGACGTCCTGCTGGTCGGCGGAGAGGGCGCCGACTACTACAGCAGCCTCACCTCCGCCACGTACTCCGAGACCCTCGCCGGCCTCGGCTTCGGCTACTACGCCAAGGGCCGTCACCCCGTCAGCCTCGACAACCCCGTCACCGACGCGATCTTCTCCATCGGCACCCGGATGCGCTCGACCCCCACGGCACCGCTCGACCCGGACCGGCTGCCGGAGGCCCGCATCACCGTCACCGACACCCCCGTGCCGCCGCTCGTCACCGTCCGGCCACGGAACGCGGAGAACGCCCGGAACACGCGGGCCGCCGACTCCGCCTTCACCCGCCAGGAACGACTCCTCGGCCACCGGGTGTACGACGTGCCGGACACCCCGCTCCGTACGACCGCCCCCGACGGCACCGTCACCCTGACCGCCGCCTGTCCCGCGGGCTCCGGGGTCTGGTTCTGGGCGCCCGAGTACCAGGGCACCGCCGCCCTCACCGATGGACGGTCCGCCGACGGACGGTCCGCCGACGGACGACCCGTCGACTACGCGGGCAAGCAGCCGTCCGTCCTGGCCCCCATGCGGCAGCTCGGCACCACCCCCCTCACCGGCACCGTCCGCATCGACCTGCACCCCAAGACCACGGCCAAGACCACGACCAAAACCACGACCAAGTCCGCGACCAAGGCCCTGCCCAGGCCGAAGCTGCCCGCGCACCCCATCGGCTGCCTGGTCCGGGAACGGCTCGACACCGCCGTACGGCAGCTCACCGCCACCGGCGCGACCGACGTCCGGACCACCGGCCACACCCTCACCGCCGACCTGCCCCCCGGCAGCACCGGCACCGCCGTCCTCGCCGTCCCCCGGATCTCCGGCTGGCGCTGCGCGGCCGGCGACGCGCCCCTCGCCCCCGCGCGCAGCCACCTCGGCCTGCTCGCCGTCCCCCTCGACGGCCGGGCCACCTCCGTGACCTGCTCCTTCCGTCCCCCGGGACTGCGGCTCGGCGGCGCGATCGGCGCCGCGGCCCTCGTCGCCCTCCTCGCCACCGCCCTGCTCCACCGGCGCCGCCGCGCCCGTGCCCCCGAGGGACGGCAAGAGTTCACCGCCCGTGAACCTGGGCCTCGTCCGGCCGAGAAGAGCCCTGCCTAGTCTGCCCGCCAGTACAGATACGCGAGTTGGGAAGCCCGAGTGCCGAAACTGTCCGTCGTCGTGCCCCTCCACAATGTCGGGCCCTACGCCCCCGACACCCTGCGCAGTCTCGCGGACAACGCGGACCCGGCCGGCACCGACATCGAGTTCCTGCTGATCGACGACCACTCCACCGACGAGACGCCGGACCTGCTCGACCGCTGGAAGGACCGCATCCCGCAGGCCACCGTGATCCGCCACCCGACCAACCTGGGCGTCGCCCAGGCACGCAACACCGGGATCGACGCGGCGACCGGCGACTACCTCACCTTCCTCGACGGCGACGACTGGTACGCCCCCGGCCACCTGCGCGCGATGGTCGCCGGAATCGAGCGTCTGGGCTGCGACTTCGCCCGCACCGACCACGTCCTGTCGACCGGCCGCAACCGGCAGATCCGCTACGCGCCCGCGAAGCGGCGGGACACCGTCATGGACCCCAGGGACGGCATCGCCCCCGCCAGCATGGTGACGATGGTCGACTACCCCTTCGTCCCGTTCGGCATCTACAGCGCCCGGCTGTTCGAGAACGGCGCCTCACGCTTCGAGACGAAGCTGCGCACCGCCGAGGACCGGCTCTGGATCTGGCGCCTCCACCTCACCGCCCGCACCTACGCGGCGCTCTCCCTGCACGGCGTCTTCTACCGGCGCGGCGTCACCACCTCGCTCACCCAGATCACCGACAACCGGCAGCTCGACTTCATCCCGTCCTACGACCTGCTGCTCGACGAGGTCGCACGCGACCGTGACGCCGACCGGTTCCTGCCGAAGGCCGTCCGCACCTACTGCGCGATGATCGCCTTCCACATGGCGAAGGCCGGCCAGTACGAGCCGGCCGTGGCCAAGCGGCTGCGCCGCGACGTCACCGACGCCCTGCGCCGGATGCCGCAGCCCGTCCTCGACGAGACCCTCGCGACGATGGACGCCACCCGCAGCACCCTCCTCCGGAGCCTGCGCGACACCGGAAAGGCCGCCTGACCATGCCGACCACGGAACGCACGGAACGCACGGAACGCACGGAACGCACGGAACGCACGGAAAAAACGGAAGGCGTGGACCGTGTGGACCGCGTCCAGATCTTCCAGGTGTCCACCCTCTACGGCGCCGCGACCGTGGCCGCGGCCGTCGACGCCGGACAGTTCGGCGCCCCCGGCCACGCCCGCCGCCTCCTGCTCGTCTCGCACAACGCCGAGGTCCCCGAGACCGCGGTCCGCCTCGCCTCCATGACCGGCTACGAGCGGATCGCCGCCCGCTTCGACGAGGTCGTGGACTGGAACGAGGCCGTCCACCCGCACCACCCCAGCTCCTGGGCACCCCGCCCCGAGGAGGCCCCGCTGTGGCAGCGGGTCTTCCGCACCGCGTGGGGGCTCGGTCCCGCCACCACGGTCGAGGTCGTCGTCGAGTCCATCCAGGTCAACCCGGCCAAGGCACTCGCCGCCGTCTTCGCCGAGAGCGCCGTCCACGTCTACGCCGACGGGCTCATGAGCTACGGCCCCACCCGCGACGAACTGCCCCAGTCCCTCGCCTGCCGCGTCCGCCGCGTCCTCCACCTCGACCTGGTGCCGGGCCTGCGGCCGCTGCTGCTCACCGAGTACGGCGTCGAGGCCGAGCTGGTCCCCGACGACGCCTTCCGCGCGGTGCTGCGCGAGATCGCGGAGGCCGCCGGGGAGAGCGCCGAGGACGTGGGCCTCACCGCCGCTGCCGCCGCCGCTCCCACCGCCCTGCTGCTCGGTCAGTACCTGGCGGCCCTCGGCATCCTCACCGCCGAGGAGGAGGAGGACCTGCACGTACGGATGCTGCGCGGCGCCGCCGCGGCCGGGCACCGCTCCGTCGTCTTCAAGCCCCACCCCACGGCCCCGGCGAGCTACTCGACCGCCCTCCACGAGGAGGCCGCCCGCGCGGACGTCACCCTCACCGTCCTGGACGGGCCGCTGCTCGCCGAGACCTTCTACGAGCGCTGCCGCCCCGAACTGGTGGTGGGCTGCTTCTCCACGGCCATGCTCACCGCCGCCGTCTACTACGGCGTGCCCGTCGCACGCGTGGGCACGGACACCGTCCTGGCCCGGCTCACCCCGTACGAGAACAGCAACCGCGTCCCGCTGACCGTCGTCGACCACCTCGTGCCGGACCTGGCCGGCGGCGAGCGGCCCGTCGTGCCGGGCGGCGCGCCCGCGAGCCTGGCGCCGCTGGTCCGGGCCGTCGGCTACTGCATGCGGCCGACCGCCCACCCGGGTCTGCGCGCCGAGACCGTCCGCTACCTCGCGGAGCACCGGGGCGACCCGGCGGCCGCCCTCCACTTCCCGGAGGAACGGCTCGCCGAACTGGGGCTGACGACGGCAGCGGCCCGCGTCTGACCGACCGCCGTCCGCCCCTCAGGTCCGTGTCAGGTCGAATCTCGGGTCGACCCCAGGTCGATCTCAGGTCCGTTCCGCCGACCGGACGAGCGTGAAGACCGCGCCCTCGGGGTCGGTCACCAGGGCCAGCCGCCCCGCCGTGCCCTCGCGCGGCGGGCGGAGCACCTGGCCGCCCAGCTCCGAGACCAGCCGGGCGGACGCGTCCACGTCGTCGACCTCGAAGTACGTCATCCAGTGCGCGCCCCGGTCGCGCGGCAGCGCCGCGCCCACGCCGTGCAGGGAGACGACCGGGCGGCCCTGGAGGTGGAGCGTCAGATAGTCGAAGTCGGCGGAGACGCCGGGCTCGACCTCGTACCCGAAGATCGTCTGGTAGAACTTGCCGACCGAGGCCGTCTCGTAGGTCAGGAGCTCGTTCCAGACCGGCGTGCCGGCCGGGCCGGCGGTGGCCGTGCCGTGGTGGGCCTCGGCCTGCCAGACGCCGAAGACGGCGCCGGCCGGGTCGGAGCAGAGCGCCAGCCGCCCGGCCTCGCCCGCGTCGAGCGGACCGACGGCGACCGTGCCGCCGCAGCAGCGGATGGTCTCCGCCGTCTCGTCGGCGTCGTCCGTGGCCAGATACGTCGTCCAGGCGATCGGCAGATGGCGGTCGGGCGGCAACTGGCCGATCCCCGCCACCTCGCGGCCGTCGAGCAGTGCCCGCACATAGGGGCCGAGCTGCTGCGGGCCGGGCACGAAGTCCCAGCCGAACAGCGACGCGTAGAACTCCAGCGTCGCGTCAAGTCCGTGCACCATCAAGCTCACCCAACAGGGTGTGCCGGGTGTGCGCCGAGGCGCCTCGGTCATCGTCACTCTCTCCTCGCCAGTGGCCGTACGAGGGTGGGGTCGGCGGGCCGTACGGCGGGGCTCCGGCGGGTCCCTGCCCACCAACCGCCCGTCGTACACATCGACCGGTCGTACGTCCCGTGCCGATGGTCGCACCGCGGGGCGGGCCGCGCGCCCCGGACGATTCCGGAAGGAGGGCCGTCTTCAGGGTGCGCGCTGCGCGAGGATGGCACCCATGAAGCCCATCATCTCCGCAAGCGAACTGTTGAGCGAGTCGGCGGGGGCGCGGCCCCCGGTCCTCCTGGACGTCCGCTGGACCCTCGGCGGCCCGCCCGGACGCCCCGAGTACGAGGCCGGGCACCTTCCCGGCGCCGTGTACGTGGACCTGGACACCGAACTCGCGGGTCCGCCCGGACGCGGCGGCCGCCACCCGCTGCCGGACCTCGCCGCCTTCGGGGCCGCGATGCGTCGTGCGGGTGTCTCCGCGGACACGCCGGTCGTCGTCTACGACGGCGGCCCGGGCTGGGGCGCGGCCCGCGCCTGGTGGCTGCTGCGCTGGGCGGGGCACCCGGATGTGCGGGTCCTGGACGGCGGCCTCGCCGCCTGGGAGGGGGAGCTGTCCAAGGACATCCCGTCCCCCGAGCCCGGCGACTTCCAGCCACGCCCGGGCGGCATGGGTCTGCTCGACGCGGACGGCGCGGCGGCGCTGGCCCGCGCGGGGCTCCTCCTGGACGCGCGCGCCGCGGAGCGCTACCGCGGCGACGTCGAACCCATCGACCGCGTCGGCGGCCACATCCCCGGCGCCGTCTCGGCCCCGACGACGGAGAACGTGACCCCCGACGGCCGCTTCCTCCCCGCCGACGCGCTCGCGGCCCGCTTCACCGCCCTGGGCGTCGCGGAGGCCGCGGACGTCGCCGTCTACTGCGGCTCGGGCGTCTCCGGAGCCCACGAGGTCCTCGCCCTCCAGCTCGCCGGCTTCGACGCCGCCCTCTACGCCGGCTCCTGGTCCGACTGGTCCTCCGACCCCACCCGCCCCGTGGCAACGGGCCCGGACCCGCAATAGCCCGCACCGCCCGAGGCCATGGGCTCGACTCGCCGGATGACCCCGTGCCCGGACCCAGTAGTGACGAGGGCCGGGGGCCACGGGCGTGACTCGCCGGAAGGCACCGGGCCCGGCCGCGCGGTGACCGGCACCGCCCGGGGGCCACGGGCCGGACTCGGGGCGTCGCCCCGGCCCGGGCTCGCGGCTGTCCGGGCCGTCGACCACTCCAGGGCGTACTTCGAAGGGGGCCGCGCACACCGGCGCGGCCCCCTTCGACGTACGTACGGGACGTCGGTCCGGTCGTCACTCCTGCTTTTTGCGGCGGGTGCCGAAGACGATCTCGTCCCAGCTCGGGACGGCCGCGCGGCGGCCCGGGCGGACGCCGTCCGCCTCGGCCTGGCGGTCCGTGGCGCCGTGCAGGCGGTCGCGGTGGCCGGAGACGGCGCGCGGCATGAGGACGTCCGCGTAGGCGGAGCCCGCACCCGCCGAGGCGGCCGGGGCCGGCGGCTCCTCCGCCTCGACCTCGTCGGAGGGCTCCGTGTCGGACGGTTCGGTCACCACCAGGTCGCCGCGGAAGCTGGGCACGGCCTCCAGGAGGCTGGTCAGGGAGTCGCGCTCCTCCTCCGGCTCGGGCGCCGGGACCGGCGTCCGGTCCATCTGGCGGTCGAGCGCGCGGTCCAGCGGCCGGTCCCGGGGCAGCCGGGCGATCCGCGGGACGAACGGGAAGCTCGGCTCCGGCACCGCGGCGAGCGTGTCGTCGGTCTCGCCGATCAGCGCGCGCGCCTCGTCGTCGACGGCCTGGACGAGCCGCCGCGGCGGGTCGTACGTCCAACTGGCGGTGTGCACCTCGCCCGCCACCCGGTAGACCAGGAGGACCTCCCAGGTGCCGTCGTCACGGCGCCAGGAGTCCCACTGCACGGTGTCCTTCTCGGCGCCGCGCAGCAGCAGCCGTTCCTGAACGGCCTCGCCGAGCTGCGGTCCGGTGTTCTCGCCCGGCCGTCGTACGGGGGTCTTGCGGGCCCGCTCCGCCATGAACGCGCGCTCGGCGAGCACGGGGCCCTCGAAGCGCCGTACCCGGTCGACGGGGATGCCGGCGAGCTGGGCGACCTCCTCGGCGGAGGCACCGGCACGTATCCGTGCCTGGATGTCGCGGGGGCGGAGGTGGCTCTCCACCTCGATCTCGATCTGGCCGAGGCGCGCGCGGTCGTTGCGCACGGCGGCGCGCAGCCGCTCGTCGATCGGAAGCGTGTACTCCGTGCTGTCAGCAGCCTTCAGCACCAGTCGTGTGCCGTCGTTCGAGACGGCCACGACACGCAGTTCGGGCATGGGAACCTCCCGGGTGGTGCCTGCCGACGTCACGTGCGTCGCTGCTTCCGCTAGTCGAGTGTGGCCTGCCCGGGTGCAGCCTGCCACAACCCTGCCGAGTTGCCCGGCGTGTCGGGCCTGGACCCTGGAACGCCGTTATGGCACGGTTACCCACTTGCGACACAGAGTGATCGACCGTCACGCTGTGTCGCGGGAGTCCGTGCGGTGCCGCGGCGCCGCCGGTTCGAGTGCCACCTTCGGCCCCCTTCCGTCGATTCCGGACACCCGTGAGGGAATCCGGACCCAGGGTTCGCCACAGTACTCCATTCGGGCCACCTGGGTGGACAGGCGCGCCGCCCAACTTCTCGGGGTGTACGGGAGTTGATTCCCCGTCGTCCGGGTGACGCGTGTCGCTCTTCACAGAAACACCAGAAACGGAACTAATCCCTTCGCCCTTTTGTCCCTTGTGGGTGCATGGTGGAACAGATGAACAAGCAGGGGCCGGAGATGCGTCACACGAAGACCATGGAGACGACTGAGACGGCGGGAAAGGCAGGCAAGGCTGAGAAGACAGGCAAGGCGGGGAAGGCGGAAGGGAAGCGGTTCGACCTGAGCGTGCCTCAGGTGGCCGGCAGCGCCCTCGCGACCGTCCTCGCCGCCAAGCTCGCCTCCACGCTCGGCGTGTACGGCACCATCGTCGGCGCCGGTGTGATCAGCGTCATCGCCACCTGCGGGGGCCCGGTCCTCCAGCACCTCCTCAAGCGCACCGGCGAGCAGATGCGCGAGGTCACGGTCCCCCGCCCGAAGGCGCGCCAGGCCGCCGAGCCGTACGAGAGCGGGGCGACGCCGGCCGGGGAGTTCGGCGAACCCACCACCCACGGCACCCGGGTCCGGGGCTGGAAGCGCCCCGCCCTCGGCGCCGCCCTGGTCTTCCTGATCTCGATGGGCGGCATCACCGCGTACGAGCTGACCTCCGGACAGGACCTCAGCGGCACCAGGGGCACGACCACGTTCGGCTCCGTGGTCAGCGGTCAGGGCGGCGGAGGCGGAGGCGACGGCAAGGGCGAGGAGCGGCCGGCCGGGGGCGGCACGCCCGACGCGACGCCGAGCGCCGGCGCCGGGCAGGGAGACCCGGGGGAGCGGACCGGCGGCGGGGACGCCCCGGCCCCGGGCGACACCCCCGGCACCGGTCCGGCCACTCCGGACACCACTCCGACGCCGGCGCCCACGCCCACCCCGACGCCCACGCCGTCCGGTTCCACCGGACCCGCGGGCGGCGCCACCACCGCCCCGCCGACTTCCCCGCCCGCCGCCCCCGCCCCCGAGAGTCCCGGGGGCACGGGAGCCGAGTGACCGTCAGTCGCCCAGGACCCGGCGCAGATAGTCGTTCGCGAAGCGCCGGTCCGGGTCGAGACGGTCCCGCAGGGCCGTGAACTCGGCGAACCGCGGATAGACCTTCTCGAAGTAGGCGGCGTCCCTGGTGTGGATCTTCCCCCAGTGCGGCCGGCCGCCGTGCGCGGTCATGATGCGCTCCACCGCGGTGAAGTACCCGCGGTGGGGCGTGCCCTTGTACAGGTGCACGGCGATGTACGCCGACTCGCGGTCCGAGGCCGTGGACAGCGCGATGTCGTCCGCCGGCGCCGTGCGCACCTCCACCGGGAAGCTCACCTTCAGCGGCGAGCGTTCGACCATCGCCTTCAGCTCGCGCAGCGCCGGCACCGCCGCCTCGCGCGGCAGCGCGTACTCCATCTCCAGGAAGCGCACCCGGCGCGGCGAGGTGAACACCTTGTACGGGATGTCGGTGTACGTACGGGCCGACAGGGCCCGGCTGGAGACCTTGGCGATCGACGGGACCAGCGGCGGCACGGCGCGCCCCACCGCGCAGGCGATCTGGAAGACGCCGTTGGAGAGGAGCTCGTCCTCGATCCAGCCGCTCAGCCGCCCGGGCGGAGCGGCGGGGCCCGCGCTGCGGTTGTTGCGCTTGGTGGTGCAGTTGTCGGTGTGCGGGAACCAGTAGAACTCGAAGTGCTCGTTCTCCGCGTGCAGCGCGTCGAACTCGGAGGTCACGCGGTCGAAGCTCATCGGCTCCTCGCGCGCGGTGAGCAGGAAGACCGGCTCCACGGCGAAGGTGAGGGCCGTGACGATGCCGAGCGCCCCGAGTCCGATCCTGGCGGCGGCGAAGACCTCGGGGTTCTCCGTCGGCGAGCAGGTCATCAGCCGGCCGTCGGCCGTGACCAGTTCGAGCGCGCGGATCTGCGCGGCGAGGGAGGCCGACTCGCGGCCGGTGCCGTGGGTGCCCGTGGAGGTCGCCCCGGCGACCGTCTGCTCCATGATGTCGCCCATGTTCGTGAGCGACAGGCCCTCCCGGGCCAGCGCCACGTTGAGCCGCTTGAGCGGGGTGCCGGACTCGACGGTCACCGTCATCGTCTCGCGGTCGATCCGGCGGATGCCGGTGAGCAGCCCCGGCCTGATGAGGACGCCGTCCGTGGCGGCGATCGAGGTGAAGGAGTGGCCGGTGCCGACCGTCTTCACCCGCAGCCCGTCCTCGGCGGCCTTCCGCACGGCGTCGGCGAGCTCCTCGGCGGAGGCGGGACTCACCTCCCGTACCGGCCGGGAGGTGACGTTCCCCGCCCAGTTACGCCACGTGCTGCTCGCCGTCGAGCCGTTCCCCGACCGCTGTGTCATCGTCACGCTGCCCCTCCCGCGTCGGCACCGGCCTGCGCAGCCGGCGATAGCCCAGGAGCGCCACCACGACCGCGAGCGCACCCGAGACCACGGGCACCACGTACGCCGCCTCCGCCCCGGACGCGTCGACCACCCAGCCGGCGGCCGAGGAGCCGAGCGCCACACCGATCGCGAGCCCGGTCCCTGTCCAGGTCATGCCCTCGGTCAGTTTGGTGCGCGGTACGTGCGCTTCGACGAGGGCCATGGTGGTCACCATCGTCGGCGCGATGGACAGGCCCGCGACAAAGAGCGCCACGGCCAGCAACGGCAAGTTCCCGGCCAGTAGGAGGGGGATCATACTCACGGCCATGGCGCAGACGCCCACGAGCCAGCGGACGGACGGCTCGCCCTTGACGTGGAGCAGTCCGAAGACGGCGCCCGCGAGGCAGGAACCCAGCGCGTAGACGGCCAGAACCAGACTTGCCGCGGCCTTGTGGCCCTGCTCCTCGGCGAAGGCGACGGTCACGACGTCCACCGAACCGAAGATGGCGCCCGTGGCGACGAAGGCGAGGGCGAGCACCTGCAGGCCGGGGGAGCGCAGCGCGGAGCCGCCGGAGTGCTCCTCGCGGGGGTGCGGGACGGGCTCGGTGGCGCGCTGAGCGGTCAGCCAGAAGACGCCGACGGCGAGGAAGACACCGGCGAGCAGCGGGCCGGCCTCGGGGAACCAGATGGTCGACAGGCCGATGGAGATGATCGGGCCGAAGATGAAGCACACCTCGTCGACGATCGACTCCCACGAGTACGCGGTGTGCAGCCGCTGGGCCTCGCCCCGGTAGATGTCCGCCCACCGGGCCCGGGTCATCGCGCCGACGCTCGGCACACAGCCGACGAAGGCCGTGAACACGAACAGCGTCCAGTCGGCGGCCTCGAACTGCACGCAGAGCAGCAGTCCCGCGGCCGCCGCCAGCGAGATCAGCGTCGCCGGGCGCAGCACCCGCCGCTGGCCGTAGCGGTCGACCATGCGGGAGATCTGCGGGCCGAGCACCGCGGCGGACATCGCGAGGGTCGCGGAGAGCGCGCCGGCGAGCCCGTACCGGCCCGTGACCTGCGAGATCATGGTCACGATACCGATGCCCATCATGGACAGCGGCATACGGCCGAGGAAGCCGGCCACGGAGAAGGATCTGGTGCCGGGGGCTGCGAAGATCGCGCGGTAGGGACTGGGCAAGATGATCTCCGGGCTTCCGCTCAACACGTGTAATTAATAGCTAAAGCCTACGGCCTTGAATTGGATCGGTCACGCTCCATTTTCGGCCCGCCCGGACGGGCGGCCCTCCGCAGGGGCCTCGCGGTCGCGGGCGCGGGAAGGGTGGGAGGATCGGTGCCATGTCCGACGAGCTCGATCCCGCCCCGTACGACGCGCTGCTGCTGCTCTCCTTCGGCGGCCCCGAGGGCCCGGACGACGTGGTCCCGTTCCTGGAGAACGTGACCCGCGGCCGAGGCATCCCCAAGGAACGCCTGAAGGAGGTGGGCCGGCACTACTTCCTCTTCGGCGGCGTCAGCCCCATCAACGACCAGAACCGCGCCCTCCTCGACGCCCTGCGCGCGGACTTCGCCGAGGCCGGTCTCGACCTGCCGGTCTACTGGGGGAACCGGAACTGGGCGCCGTACCTCACCGACACCCTGCGCGAGATGGTCACCGACGGCCGGCGCCACATCGCCGTCCTCGCCACCAGCGCGTACGCCTCCTACTCCGGCTGCCGCCAGTACCGCGAGAACCTCGCGGACTCCCTCGCCGAACTGGACGCGGAAGGGCTGCCGCTGCCCCGCGTCGACAAGCTCCGGCACTACTTCAACCACCCCGGTTTCGTCCGGCCCATGGTCGAGGGCGTGCTCGCCTCGCTCGCCGCACTCGACGAGTCCGTGCGCGACGGGGCCCACCTGGCCTTCACCACCCACTCCATCCCCGACTCCGCCGCCGACACCTCGGGCCCCGTCACCGAGCACGGCGACGGCGGCGCCTATGTGAAGCAGCACCTCGACGTGGCCCGCCTGATCGCCGACGCGGTCCGCGAGGAGACCGGCGTCGAGCACCCCTGGCAGCTCGTCTACCAGTCCCGCAGCGGCGCCCCGCACATCCCGTGGCTGGAGCCGGACATCTGCGACCACCTGGAGGAGCTGCACGGCGCCGGGGCCCCCGCCGTCGTCATGGTGCCGATCGGCTTCGTCTCGGACCACATGGAGGTCCTGTACGACCTCGACACCGAGGCCACCGCCAAGGCCGCCGAGCTCGGGCTCCCGGTGCGGCGCTCGGCCACGGTCGGCGCCGACCCGCGGTTCGCCGCGGCCGTGCGCGAGCTCGTCCTGGAGCGGGCCGCCACCGAACGCGGGCAGCGCGTGGAGCGCTGCGCCCTCGGCGCGCTCGGGCCCTCCCACGACCTCTGCCCGATCGGCTGCTGCCCCGCCCGGGCCGAGCGGCCGGCGGCGGCCGGCGCCGACAGCCCGTACGCGTAAGGAGACCGCCCCGTGACCGACCCCCTGCTGCCCGAACTCCTCGACCTGGCCCTGGAGGCCGGGCGCCGGGCCGGCGCGCTGCTGCGCGACGGGCGGCCCGACGACCTGGCCGTGGCCAGGACCAAGTCCAGCGCCATCGACGTCGTCACCGAGATGGACATCGCCGCCGAGAAGCTGATCACCGGCTTCCTCGCCGAGCACCGCCCCCAGGACGGCATGCTCGGCGAGGAGGGCGCCTCCAGCGCCGGCACCAGCGGGATCCGCTGGATCGTCGACCCGCTCGACGGCACCGTGAACTACCTCTACGGGCTGCCGACCTGGGCCGTCTCCATCGCCGCCGAGCGGGACGGCGAGACCCTCGTCGGCGTCGTCGAGGTCCCGCTGCGCGGCGAGACCTTCCACGCCGTCCTCGGCGGCGGCGCGTGGCTCGGCGACCGCCGCCTGGCCGTCCGCCCCTCCCCGCCGCTCGACGAGGCCCTGGTCGCCACCGGCTTCGCCTACGTCCAGACCCGCCGCGCCCACCAGGCCGACGTCGTCCAGCGCCTCATCCCACGCGTCCGCGACATCCGCCGCTCCGGCTCGGCCGCCGTCGACCTCTGCGACGTCGCCGCCGGCCGCCTCGACGCCTACTACGAACGCGGCCTCCACCCCTGGGACCTCGCCGCCGGCACCCTCATCGCCCGCGAATCCGGCGCCCTGACGGGCGGCCGCCCCGGCGACCCGGCCTCGGGCGAGCTGACGTTGGCGGCGTCGGAGGGGGTGTTCGGGGTGTTGCAGGGCTTCTTGGAGGAGTGGGGGGCCTGGCACGACTGAGGCAGGAGCGGCCGGGGCATGCCGGGCTGGCGCGCCTGAGGCGCGAGGGACCGGGCATGCCGGGCTGGCACGCCTGAGGCGCGAGGGGGCGAGCACTCCGGGCTCGCGACTGCCCCGAGGGCCCTGGGCACGCCGGACGGAGTCCGGCCGGCCGTCCGAAGCCTGTGAGGCCCCTGGGGCCGAGCAGTGCGAGGGCGGCCATCGAGGCGACTGCCCTCGCCGCCGGCACCCTCATCGCCCGCGAGTCCGGCGCCCTGACGGGCGGCCGCCCCGGCGACCCGGCCTCGGGCGAGCTGACGCTGGCGGCGTCGGAGGGGGTGTTCGGGGTGCTGCAGGGCTTCCTGGAGGAGTGGGGGGCCTGGCGCGACTGAGGCCCGGCCGGGCGGCCCGGCGGGCACATGGGCGGGCCCCCGGAGTCGGTGACTCCGGGGGCCCGCTCACGTCGATGGGGTCAGGCGCAGGACGCGCCGACCTCCACGCCGTGTTCGGCGGCCAGGCGGTGCAGGTCGTCGAGCTCGGCCTGCTCGACCTCCGCGAGGAAGTCGTCGCCCGTCTCACGAGCGCGCGTGAGGTCGGACTGCGTGGTCTTGATCCGGTGCAGCAGTCCTGCGGTGAAAGCGTCCATCGTGCGCCCCCTCGTCGTGGGTCGGTGGCACGGGGGTGTGCCGGGGGTGGGTGGATCACACACCGCAACCTCTGGGGGACAGAGAGCGGTAGGTGGCGTGACACCTACAGGGCGTGATCGCGGGGTGTGCAGTCGTCCTCCCCACCCCTTTCCTCAGAGAAACCTCAACCCGGCCGCGAATCAGGCCGATCCCCGCCGGCGGATCCGGCCGCACCCGCGCCCCCCGCCCCGCCCCACCGCCCCTCGCCCGTCCGGCCCCCACCGCCGCCTTACAGCCGGTTTACGCGCGTTCGGGGCAGGATGGACACGCACAGTCAGTGCGTGAAACCGCCCGTCCGCGTCCAGGACCAGGGCCCACGAAAGGACTTCAGACGTGCGCGTACTCGTCGTCGAGGACGAGCAACTGCTCGCGGATGCGGTGGCCACCGGCCTGCGCCGGGAGGCCATGGCGGTCGACGTCGTGTACGACGGCGCGGCCGCCCTGGAGCGGGTCGGGGTCAACGACTACGACGTCGTGGTCCTGGACCGCGACCTCCCCCTGGTCCACGGCGACGACGTCTGCCGCAAGATCGTCGAGCTCGGCATGCCCACCCGCGTCCTGATGCTCACCGCGTCGGGAGACGTCAGCGACCGCGTCGAGGGCCTGGAGCTCGGCGCCGACGACTACCTCCCCAAGCCCTTCGCCTTCAGCGAGCTCACCGCCCGCGTCCGCGCCCTCGGCCGCCGCACCACCGTCCCGCTCCCGCCCGTCCTGGAGCGCGCCGGCATCAAGCTCGACCCGAACCGCCGCGAGGTCTTCCGCGACGGCAAGGAGGTGCAGCTCGCGCCCAAGGAGTTCGCCGTCCTGGAGGTCCTGATGCGCAGCGAGGGCGCCGTCGTCTCGGCCGAGCAGCTCCTGGAGAAGGCTTGGGACGAGAACACCGACCCGTTCACCAACGTCGTACGCGTCACCGTGATGACCCTGCGGCGCAAGCTCGGCGAACCCCCGGTGATCGTCACCGTGCCGGGCTCGGGCTACCGGATCTGACCGCCGATGGTCCAGACTCCGGCGCCCCTCCACGCGCCTCCGAAGCCGACCTGGGACCCCCGGGACCCGGTGCGCCCGCTGCTGCGGCCGACCATCCGGATAAGGCTCACCCTGCTCTACGGCGGGATGTTCCTGATCGCCGGCATCCTGCTGCTGGCGATCATCTACCTGTTCACCGCGCAGGCCCTCCGGGACAGCACCTCCGAGCTGCCCTTCAAGGTCGTCACCGGCACCGTCCAGCCCACCACCGACTGGTGCGACCTCCCCGAGAAGTCCACCGGCGAGCAGCTCAACAACGCCGTCACCATGTGTCTGCGCCACCAGAGCGACATCGCCCTGGACGACCTGCTGCGCCGCTCCCTGTTCGCCCTGCTCGGCCTGAGCATCATCGCCTTCGCCTTCGGTTACGCGATGGCCGGCCGGGTGCTCTCCCCGCTGGGCCGGATCACCCGGACCGCCCGCCAGGTGGCCGGATCCGATCTGTCCCGGCGGATCGAGCTGGACGGCCCCGACGACGAGCTCAAGGAGCTCGCCGACACCTTCGACGAGATGCTGGAGCGCCTGGAGCGGGCCTTCAGCGCCCAACAGCGCTTCGTCGCGAACGCCTCGCACGAGCTGCGCACCCCGCTCGCGATCAACCGCACCCTGCTGGAGGTCCAGCTCTCCGACCCCGAGGCGCCGGTGGAGCTCCAGCAGCTCGGCAAGACCCTGCTCGCCACCAACGAGCGCAGCGAGCAGCTCGTCGAGGGCCTGCTGCTGCTGGCCCGCAGCGACAACGAGATCGTCGAGCGGAAACCCGTCGACCTGGCCGAGGTCGCCTCGCGGGCGATGGACCAGGTGCACGCCGAGGCCGAGGCCAAGGGCGTGGCGTTCCGGGGCGAGCGGGGTCCGGCCGTCGTCCGGGGCAATGGCGTCCTGCTCGAACGGATCGCCCTGAACCTCGTGCAGAACGCCGTCCGGTACAACGTGCCGGAGGACGGCTGGGTGGAGGTCACCACCACGACCGGCAACGGTCAGGCGGTCCTGGAGGTCTCCAACACCGGCCCCGTCGTCCCGGCGTACGAGATCGACAACCTTTTCGAGCCATTCCGGCGCCTCCGTCAGGAGCGCACCGGCAGCGACAAGGGGGTCGGCCTCGGCCTGTCGATCGCGCGCTCCGTCGCGCGTGCCCACGGGGGCCGTATCATCGCGGAGCCCCGCGAGGGCGGTGGTCTCGTGATGCGCGTCACTCTCCCGATCTGACACACTGCACGAGCCGACCGGTTTTGTTCGCTTTGCGCGGAATTTCCGGTTTCCATTCCTGAGACGGTCCTGTGTGATCGATCACAGGAATGGGTGCCCGTCCCTCCACTCTCCGTGATCGCGAATTCCCTCGGAAAACCCGGAAAAGTCCGGGTTTCCGGGGGTCCGAATGACGGGAAGTACACGGGGTGGCGCCTGCGAGGGACCGCCGACGGACCGTGTACGGTCCGGTTCGCCACCCAAAGCCGCTCACTCGTGAGAGGGCGGATTGGGTGTCGATTGAGTAACAGACCTTGATGTGAGGCAAAATCTCCGCCTCGGGTCGGGCACAAGTCCGGCCTCTCACGCGTTACGTGCGCTGGAGACACCGCAAACCACCCAGAGGGGGAGAGCGACATGGCAACGGATTACGACACCCCACGCAAGACCGACGACGACGTCGACTCGGACAGCCTTGAAGAACTGAAGGCCCGCCGGAACGACAAGTCGACCTCGACCGTCGACGTCGACGAGTTCGAGGCCGCCGAGGGCCTGGAGCTCCCGGGCGCCGACCTGTCGAACGAGGAGCTCGCCGTCCGGGTCCTGCCCAAGCAGGCCGACGAGTTCACCTGCATGAGCTGCTTCCTCGTGCACCACCGCAGCCAGTTGGCCCGGGAGAAGAACGGCCAGCCGATCTGCCGCGACTGCGACTGAGATCGAGCGGCCGTGGCAGGCGACACACCGTCTCGGAAGCGGCGACTCCGGCTCCCTTGGAAGCCGGGGTCGTACAAGGGCGGCTCGGGCCCGGCAGAGGGCGCACAGGACGCATCCTCCGCCGAGCACTCCGCCCCCCTGCCCACCCCTGGCGCACGTGACGACGAGCGAGGCCCCTCGGCCTCGCTCGAAGCGGCGTCGCACCGGGCCGACCACCGGCCCGTCCAGGACCGACGGGACAACGACCCCGAGGGCGACGGCCCCAGGGGCGGCGTCCTGTGGCGCGTGACCGACCCCGCGCGCGCCGGGCTCGACCGCGTCAAGCTCGACCGCCTCAAGCTCGACCCCGCCCGCGTCGACGCCGTACGGCGCGGAGTCAGGCGCGGCGGTCAGGGAGCCAAGGCCGGCCTCGGCTTCCTCGCGGACCGCGTCATCGAGCTCGCCCCGCGCGTCCCCGTACGGGACCTGGCCACCCTGCGCCGGCAGTTCCCCGGACTCGGCCCCGAACAGCTCGCCGACAAGCTGGTCAACGGCGCGGCCAACGCCAGCGCCACGGTCGGCGCCGGCGTCGGAGCCGCCGCCATGCTCCCCGTACCGCCCGCGATGCCCGCCGAGCTGGCCGCGGAGATCACCGGCGTCGCCGCCGTCGAGCTGAAGCTCATCGCCGAACTGCACGAGGTCTACGGCCTGCGGCCGCCCGGCGGCCTCACCCAGCGCTCGACCGCCTATCTGACCTCCTGGGCCGAGGAGCGCGGCATCGACCCCACCAAGCCCACCACCGTCAACGCGGCCCTCGGCGGACAGCTCAAGCGCGAACTGCGCCAGCAGATCATGAAGCGCATGGTGCGCAACCTGCCGAACCTCGCCCCGTTCATGGTGGGCGCGGCCGTCGGCGCCGTCATGAACCGCCGCGACACCAAGAAGCTCGCCGAGCACGTCCGCAAGGACCTGCGCGCCCGCCAGATCCCCTGGGACGCCCTTCCCGCCCAGCCCCCGCTGGAGCAGCCGCCGAACCCCAAGGAGATCGACTTCTAGGCCGCTTCCCGGCCGCGTCCCCCCGGGACACGGCCGCGAGGCCGCCCTAGGCCGCCCGGGCCTCGCTCCGGGCCGCCTCCAGGGCCGCCACGAGCCCCTCCGGGTCCCGGGTGGACAGGTAGACGTACGGCGTCGGGTCCGCCGGGTCCGTCACCTCGACCCGTACGGCCGTCGGCACATAGCTGCGCATCACCAGGAAGGCGCGCGGATCGGCCTTGTGCGTGCGCCAGGCGCGCGCCTCCTCGGCGTCCAGGGCCTCGGACGCCCCCAGCGCCGAGACCGGAATCCGCGCGTCCGACGCGACCAGCGAGCCCGCCACCACCCGGATCCGGACGGAACCGTACGAGGAGACCGCCACCGCGGCGAGCGCCGCCGCCGCGATCAGACCGACGAGCGTCGGCACCGTCCCCAGCGGAAACATGATCAGACCGCCGGACAGGCCCAGCAGCACCACGATCACCCACCAGGAGCGGGGTGCGGTCAGGCGTTCGTCGAAGCTCGGCGCGGTCGGGGGCACGGAAGGCTGCTGCATGCGTCCAAGCTTGGCACGGCGCGACCCGCGCCCACCCGCGCGGGTAAGGTCTGCGCCTGTGACTGGAACATCTGCCGCTCTCACACCGCCGGCCGACGCCATACCGCCGGTACGCCACCCGGACGCGCCCGCCCCCGGCGAGCCGCTCGGTGCGCACTACGAGTACTGCTTCGGGTGCGGCGGCGGGCAGCCCCACGGGCTGCACCTGGAGGCGCGGGCGGGCGAGGGCGTGACCGTCACCGCCGAGTTCACCGTGACCCCCGACCACCAGGGCGCCCCCGGCCTCGCGCACGGAGGCGTCCTCGCCACCGCGCTCGACGAGACCCTCGGCTCCCTGAACTGGCTGCTGCGGGTCATCGCCGTGACCGGACGCCTGGAGACCGACTTCCGGCGGCCCGTCCCGGTCGGCACCGTGCTCCACCTGGAGGCCGAGGTCACCGCCGTCCACGGCCGCAAGATCTTCTCGACCGCCGTCGGACGGATCGGCGGGCCCGAGGGCCCCGTCGCCGTCCGCGCCGACGCCCTCTTCATCGAGGTGAAGGTCGACCACTTCATCGACAACGGCCGCCCGGAGGAGATCCAGGCCGCCATGTCCGACCCCGACCAGGTCAGGCGCGCCCGCGCCTTCGAGGTGAACCCCTGATGCGCAATCCCGTCGACGTACTCATCCGCCGCCTGGACCCCGACGTGCCGATCCCGGCCTACGGACACCCCGGCGACGCCGGCGCCGATCTGGTGACCACCGAGGCCGCCGAGCTCGCCCCGGGGGAGCGGGCCGTGCTGCCCACCGGCGTCTCCATCGCCCTGCCCGACGGCTACGCCGCCTTCGTGCACCCGCGCTCCGGTCTCGCGGCCCGCTGCGGCGTCGCGCTCGTGAATGCCCCGGGGACGGTCGATGCCGGGTACCGTGGAGAGATCAAGGTGATCGTGGTCAATCTCGACCCGCGCGAGAGCGTGCGGTTCGAACGGTTCGACCGGATCGCCCAGCTTGTCGTCCAGCAGGTCGAGAAGGTGCGCTTCCACGAGGTCGCGGAGCTTCCCGGCTCCGCGCGGGCCGAGGGGGGCTTCGGGTCCACCGGCGGTCATGCCGCCGTGGACGGCACTACGGGTGGGAATCGATACGCTTCGGTCGTATCCGACCGGGAAGGACAGTGACGTGTTCGGACGTCGCAAGAAGAGCGGTGCCGCTGACGCAGCGGTCGATGCCGAGCAGGTCGTCGAGGCGGTGGACTCCGAGGACGCGGCCGAGACGGCCGGGGGGTCGCGCCGGGTGAACCTTCCGCCGGCGCCTCGCCCCGACGGTCCCTGGGACATCTCCGAGGTCGGCAAGCCCGAGGAGGGCCGGGTCGACCTCGGCGGTCTCTTCGTGCCCGGCGTCGAGGGCATGGAGCTGCGCGTGGAGGTGGCGGGCGACGCGATCGTCGCGGCCACCGTCGTGCTGCGCGACAGCGCCGTGCAGCTCCAGGCGTTCGCCGCGCCGAAGAAGGAAGGCATCTGGGGCGAGGTCCGCGAGGAGATCGCCACCGGCATCACCCAGCAGGGCGGTGTCATCGAAGAGGTCGAGGGCCCGCTGGGCTGGGAGCTGCGGGCCCAGGTGCCCGTGCAGCTTCCGGACGGCAACCGGGGCGTTCAACTGGTGCGCTTCGTCGGCGTCGACGGCCCGCGCTGGTTCCTGCGCGGTGTGATCTCCGGCCAGGGCGCGGTGCAGCCCGAGGCCGCCGGTCTGCTGGAGCAGATCGTCCGGGACACCGTGGTCGTCCGCGGCGAGGGCCCCATGGCCCCGCGCGACCCGATCGTCCTCAAGCTGCCCAACGACGCCCAGATGGTGCCGGACGGCGTGCAGCAGGAGGAGCAGGCCGGCTCCCGCTTCTCCGGCGGCATGGGCCAGTTGCAGCGCGGACCGGAGATCTCCGAGATCCGCTAGAACGGTCCCCGGGATTCCGCCGCAGCCCGCCGGATCCCTCGGACCGTCCGTGATCACAGCCCGTCGGGCCGCCCCTCCCGGGAGCGGCCCGACGGGCTTTCCCGTGTGCCGCACCGACGGGCTTTCCCGCGCCGCACCGACGGGCCCTCCCGTGCGCCGCGCCCGCCCCGCCGGTTGTCCACAGGCGGTTTTCCACAGACCTGGCACCGGCCGCCGCCGTCGGCCCATACTGACGGCGCACACGTTCGCACCAGGGGGGTACACGGTGAGTGAGAGCAACGCGCGGACCGGCACGGCCGTCGTCGAGGACCCGGCCGGCGCGCCGATGGTCCGGGTCGAGGACCTGCACCGCTCGTACGGAACGGGGGCCGCCGCCGTCCACGCCCTGCGCGGTGTCTCCTTCGACATCCCGCGCGGCGAACTGGTCGCCCTCAAGGGCCGCTCCGGCTCCGGCAAGACCACGCTGCTCAACCTCGTGGGCGGCCTCGACACCGCCGACCGGGGCCGCATCGTCATCGACGGCACCGACCTCGCCGAGCTGGGGGAGGACGGCCTCCTGGAGCTGCGCCGCGACCGGATCGGCTTCATCTTCCAGTCCTTCGGGCTGATACCGATCCTCACCGCCGCCGAGAACGTGGGCGTGCCGATGCGGCTGCGCAAGGCCGACCCCAGGGAGCGCGAGGAGCGGGTCGCCCTGCTGCTCGCCCTGGTCGGCCTCGCCGACCACGCCGCCCAGCGCCCGGGCGAGCTCTCCGGTGGTCAGCAGCAGCGGGTCGCCATCGCCCGCGCCCTCGCCAACCGGCCCGCGCTGCTGATCGCCGACGAGCCCACCGGACAGCTCGACGCCGAGACCGGCCTCGCGGTCATGGAGCTGCTGCGGGCCGTGGTCCGCAGCGAGGGCTGCACGGCCCTGGTCGCCACCCACGACCACCAGCTCCTCGGCCTCGCGGACCGGGTGCTGGAGCTGCGCGACGGGGAGATCATCGAGCACTGACCACCGCTGCGGAGGAGGACATCAGGATCACGTCAAGACGGCTCCGGCCGCCCGCACCCGCGCGGAATGTCCGTTTCGCTGGACGTAAGGTCGAGCCATGGGACGCGGCACACTTCGGATCTATCTCGGCGCGGCGCCGGGCGTCGGCAAGACGTACGCCATGCTGTCCGAGGCGCATCGGCGGGTCGAGCGCGGTACGGACTGCGTCGTCGCGTTCGTCGAGCACCACGGCCGGCCGCGTACCGAGGTGATGCTGCACGGCCTGGAGCAGATACCCCGGCGCCGGATCGAGTACCGGGGCGCCGCCTTCCCCGAGATGGACATCGACGCCGTCCTGGCCCGCCGGCCCGCCGTCGCCCTCGTCGACGAGCTCGCCCACACCAACGTCCCCGGCTCGCGCAACGCCAAGCGCTGGCAGGACGTCGAGGAGCTGCTCGCCGCCGGCATCGACGTCATATCGACCGTCAACATCCAGCACCTGGAGTCCCTGGGCGACGTGGTCGAGGCGATCACGGGCGTACGGCAGCGGGAGACCGTCCCCGACGAGGTCGTCCGGCGGGCCGACCAGATCGAGCTGGTCGACATGTCGCCGCAGGCCCTGCGGCGGCGCATGGCGCACGGCAACATCTACCAGCCCGACAAGGTCGACGCGGCCCTGTCCAACTACTTCCGGCCCGGGAACCTGACGGCGCTGCGCGAGCTGGCGCTGCTGTGGACCGCCGACCGGGTCGACGCCTATCTGCGCCAGTACCGCGGGGAGCACAACATCCGCTCCACCTGGCAGGCGCGGGAGCGGATCGTCGTCGGACTCACCGGCGGCCCCGAGGGCCGCACCCTGATCCGGCGCGCCGCCCGGCTCGCCGAGAAGGGCGCCGGCGGCGAGGTGCTCGCCGTCTACGTCTCCCGCAGCGACGGCCTCACCGCCGCCTCCCCGAAGGAGCTCGCCGACCAGCGCACCCTCGTGGAGGACCTCGGCGGAACCTTTCACCACGTCATCGGCGACGACATCCCCTCGGCCCTCCTGGAGTTCGCCCGGGGCGTCAACGCCACCCAGATCGTCCTCGGCTCCAGCCGCCGCCGCTCCTGGCAGTACGTCCTCGGCCCCGGCGTCGGGCAGACCGTCGCCCGCGACTCCGGACCCGACCTGGACGTCCACATCGTCACCCACGAGGAGGCCGCCAAGGGCCGCGGCCTGCCCGTCGCCCGCGGCGCCCGGCTCGGCCGGGCCCGGATCCTCTGGGGCTGGGCCGTCGGCGTCGGCGGCCCCGTGCTGCTCAGCCTGCTCTTCACCCATGTCGACGCGGACCTCGGCCTCGCCAACGACATGCTGCTCTTCCTCGCCCTGACCGTCGCCGCCGCCCTCCTGGGCGGACTGCTCCCGGCCCTGGCGTCGGCGGCCTTCGGCTCCCTGCTCCTGAACTGGTTCTTCACCCCGCCGCTGCACCGCCTGACCATCGCCGACCCCAAGAACATCGTGGCCATCGCCGTCTTCTTCGGCGTCGGCGTGTCCGTCGCCTCCGTCGTCGACCTGGCCGCCCGCCGCACCCACCAGGCCGCCCGGCTGCGCGCCGAGTCCGAGGTCCTGTCCCATCTCGCCGGCAGTGTCCTGCGCGGGGAGTCCAGCCTGGAGGCCCTGCTCGAACGGGTCCGCGAGACCTTCTCGATGGAGTCGGTCGCGCTCCTGGAGCGGGCCGGCGACGTGGAGCCCTGGACCTGCGCGGCGAGCGTCGGCGCCCGGCCCGTGGCCCGGCCCGAGGACGCCGACGTCGACATGCCCGTCGGCGACCACCTCGCGCTCGCCCTGAGCGGCCGGGTGCTGCCCGCCGAGGACCGGCGGGTGCTCGGCGCCTTCGCCGCCCAGGCCGCCGTCGTCCTCGACCGCCAGCGGCTCGTCGACCAGGCCGAGGAGGCCCGCAAGCTCGCCGAGGGCAACAAGATCCGCACCTCGCTGCTCGCCGCCGTCAGCCACGATCTGCGCACCCCGCTGGCCGGCATCAAGGCGTCCGTCTCCTCGCTGCGCTCGGACGACGTCGAATGGTCCGAGGAGGACCGGGCCCTCCTCCTCGAAGGCATCGAGGAGGGTGCCGACCGGCTCGACCACCTCGTCGGGAACCTCCTCGACATGTCCCGCCTCCAGACCGGCACGGTCACCCCGCTCATCCGTCCGACCGACCTCGACGAGGTCGTGCCGATGGCGCTCGGCGGCGTCCCCGACGGCAGCGTCGAGCTCGACATCCCCGAGACCCTGCCCATGGTCGCCGTCGACCGCGGCCTGCTGGAGCGGGCCGTCGCCAACATCGTCGAGAACGCCGTGAAGTACAGCCCCGAGGGCGTCCTGGTCGCCGTCGGCGCCAGCGTCCTGGGCTCGCGCCTCGAACTGCGGGTGACCGACCGCGGCCCCGGCGTGCCCGACGCGGGCAAGGACGGCATCTTCGAGCCCTTCCAGCGCTTCGGCGACGCCCCGCGCGGCGCCGGCGTCGGTCTGGGCCTCGCGGTCGCCCGCGGCTTCGTCGAGGCCATGGGCGGCACCATCACCGCCGAGGACACCCCCGGCGGTGGACTCACCATGGTGCTGACCCTCCCCACCGCCGCGCAGGGCACCGCCCGGCCGCCCGACGCGGACGCCGGCGACGCCACGCCGGCGGTGCCCACCTTCACGTGACCGGCGCCCGTGCCCTGCCCTCCGCCCGCCCGCCCGCCGTGACCGCCCGCGCCACCCCGTAACCCGCTCCCCGCCCCGTAACCCCGCTCCCCGCCCCGTACCGACGCCCCCGCACCCGCCCCCGTACCGACACAAAGGAAGGTCCCCTCCATGACCCGGGTCCTCGTGGTCGACGACGAGCCACAGATCGTCCGCGCCCTGGTGATCAACCTCAAGGCACGGAAGTACGAGGTCGACGCGGCGCCCGACGGCGCCACCGCCCTCCGGCTCGCCGCCGAGCGCCATCCCGATGTCGTCGTCCTCGACCTCGGTCTGCCCGACATGGACGGCGTCGAGGTGATCAGGGGCCTGCGCGGCTGGACCCGGGTGCCGATCCTCGTCCTGTCCGCCCGGCAGACCTCCGACGAGAAGGTCGAGGCGCTCGACGCCGGCGCCGACGACTACGTCACCAAGCCCTTCGGCATGGACGAGCTCATGGCCCGGCTGCGCGCCGCCGTCCGCCGGGCCGAGCCGGTCGGCGGCGCCGAGGACGGCGTCGTGGTCGTCGAGACCGAGGGCTTCACGGTCGACCTGGCCGCCAAGAAGGTGCACCGGGCCGGCAAGGACGTCCGGCTCACCCCCACCGAGTGGCACCTCCTGGAGGTCCTGGTCCGCAACAGCGGCCGCCTGGTGAGCCAGAAGCAGCTCCTCCAGGAGGTCTGGGGCCCCTCGTACGGCACCGAGACCAACTACCTGCGCGTGTACATGGCGCAGTTGCGGCGGAAGCTGGAGCAGGACCCCTCCCACCCGCGCCACTTCGTCACCGAACCGGGCATGGGCTACCGCTTCGAACACTGAGTCCGGTCCGGGTTCCGGGCGTGGCTTCCGCACCGGCTCCGGTGCCGGGTTCCGGGCCGGGTTCGGTCCGGGCGGGGGCCGGTACGCTTTCTGTATGAGTGCTGCACCGCGTACTGAGAAGCCGGCCGGGCGCTTTCGCCGTATGCTCGACCGCCTTTCCACCTCCCAGGCGGAGCTGGAGTCGGTGGAGCTCCGGGAGGACTCCGCGGCATCGGGGTGCACCCGCATCTCCGACTGTGCCGACCGCCAGATAGTCAAGGTGACTGGTACGTTGCGCACGGTCACCCTGCGTCCCCGGGCGGGCGTGCCCGCGCTGGAGGCCGAGCTGTTCGACGGCACGGCACCGCTGGACGTCGTCTGGCTGGGCCGCCGGTCCATCGTGGGCATCGAGCCGGGCCGCAAGCTGATCGCCTCCGGCCGCATCTCGATGAGCCACGGCCGGCGGGTCCTCTTCAACCCCAAATACGAGCTCCGACCGCTCGGACAGGAGTAGCCGGTGACGTCAGTCGACAAGCCGACCACCGATCAGGGCGCCGAGACCGGCGCCGTCGCCGACAAGGCGGTGACCGAGGCCGCGCTCTTCGAGGCGTTCGGCGGAGTGCGCGGCATGGTGGAGACGGTCCTGCCGGGCCTGCTGTTCGTCACGATCTACACGATCAACAAGAACCTGCACTTCTCGGCCATCGCCGCGCTCGGGGTCTCGCTCGTCCTCGTGGCCGTCCGGCTGGTCCGCCGCGACACCGTCAAGCACGCCTTCAGCGGCGTCTTCGGCGTCGCCTTCGGTGTCGTCTTCGCGATGATGACCGGCAACGCCAAGGACTTCTATCTGCCGGGCATGCTCTACACGCTCGGCCTCGGCCTCGCGTACATCGTCACCACCCTCGCCGGCGTGCCTCTGATCGGCCTGATCCTCGGCCCGGTCTTCAAGGAGAACCTCTCCTGGCGCACCCGCAACCCGGGCCGCAAGAAGGCGTACGCGAAGGCGAGCTGGGCCTGGGGTCTGATCCTGCTCGGCAAGTGCGCGATCCTCTTCCCGCTGTACTGGTGGGCCGACACCACGCAGCTCGGCTGGGTCCTGGTCGCCCTGAAGATCCCGCCGTTCCTGCTCGCGGTCTACCTGACCTGGGTGTTCCTCGCCAAGGCGCCGCCGCCTATCGACGTGTTCGCGGAGATGGAGGCCGAGGAGCAGGCCCAGAAGCAGGCCGAGCAGGCCCGCAAGGCCGAGGCGGCCCGGGGCGGTTCGGAGGCGTAGTCCCGCACACACGCAGCGGTACGCGCGAGGGGCCCGGGACCTGTGACAGGTCCCGGGCCCCTTCGTCGTACCGTGCCCTACGGGTCTATCCCTACGGGCGTATCCCTACGGGCGTACGGGTCAGGAGTCGGTGCTCTCCCGGCGGACCGACAGAAGGTCCTCCAACTGCTCCTCGCGCGCCTGGGTGGCCACGAACAGCAGCTCGTCGCCCGCCTCCAGGGTCTCCTCCGCGTTCGGCGTCAGGACCCGCGAGCCGCGGATGATGGTGACCAGGGAGGTGTCCTGCGGCCAGGCCACCTCGCCCACCCGGGTGCCCGCGATCGCCGACTCCGGCGGCAGCGTCAGCTCCACCAGGTTGGCGTCGCCGTGGCTGAAGCGCAGCAGCCGGACCAGGTCGCCGACGCTCACCGCCTCCTCCACCAGGGCCGACATCAGGCGCGGCGTCGAGACGGCCACGTCCACGCCCCACGCCTCGTTGAACAGCCACTCGTTCTTCGGGTTGTTCACCCGGGCGACCACGCGCGGCACGCCGTACTCGGTCTTGGCGAGCAGCGACACGACCAGGTTCACCTTGTCGTCGCCGGTCGCCGCGATGACGACGTTGCAGCGCTGCAGCGCCGCCTCGTCGAGGGACGTGATCTCGCAGGCGTCGGCGAGCAGCCACTCCGCCTGCGGCACCCGCTCCACCGAGATGGCGGTCGGGGCCTTGTCCACGAGGAGGACCTCGTGCCCGTTCTCCAGGAGCTCGCCCGCGATGGAACGGCCCACCGCGCCGGCGCCGGCAATAGCGACACGCATCAGTGACCGCCCTCCTCGGGACCCTCGGCGAAGGCCGCCTCGACCTTGGCGATCTCGTCCGTCCGCATCATCACGTGGACGAGGTCGCCTTCCTGAAGCACCGTCTGCGAGGTCGGCAGGACCGCTTCACCCAGTCGGGTGAGAAACGCCACGCGCACCCCCGTCTCCTCCTGGAGCCGGCTGATCTTGTGACCGATCCAGGCGGGGGAGGTGTGCACCTCGGCGAGCTGCACTCCGCCGCTCGGGTCACGCCACAGCGGCTCCGCGCCCGAGGGCAGCAGCCGGCGCAGCATCTGGTCGGCGGTCCAGCGCACCGTCGCGACCGTCGGAATGCCCAGGCGCTGATAGACCTCGGCCCGCCGGGGGTCGTAGATGCGGGCGGCGACGTTCTCGATGCCGAACATCTCGCGCGCGACCCGCGCCGCGATGATGTTGGAGTTGTCGCCGCTGCTCACGGCGGCGAAGGCGCCGGCCTCCTCGATGCCCGCCTCACGCAGCGTGTCCTGGTCGAAGCCCACGCCCGTGACCCGGCGTCCGCCGAAACCCGAGCCCAGGCGGCGGAAAGCCGTCGGGTCCTGGTCCACGACCGCGACCGTGTGCCCCTGCTGTTCCAGGGTCTGCGCGAGAGCGGCTCCCACTCGCCCGCAGCCCATGATGACGATGTGCACGTCCCCTTACCCCGCACTCCTGATCGTCTTGCTGACCTGCGAAAACACCCTGCTCACAACTTTTCCTCGCCCGACTCGCCCGACTCGCCCGGGCCGCGGCGGGCAGCACATCGCCGCGCTGCCCGGTCCGAGCTTATGCGTCAACGGTGGCCGGGACCTCATCCGAGGTGGTGGCCCAGGGAGATTCCGTGCGGATCGGGGGTGCCGGTCGGCGTGGCTCTTTTCGAACGCTTACGATCCTCTGTTGTGTCCAAACTGACCGACGTGCCCAAACGGATCCTGATCGGGCGGGCCCTGCGCAGCGACAAGCTGGGCGAGACCCTGCTGCCCAAGCGGATCGCCCTCCCCGTCTTCGCCTCCGACCCGCTGTCCTCGGTGGCGTACGCCCCGGGCGAGGTCCTCCTCGTCCTCTCCGTCGCGGGCCTGTCGGCCTACCACTTCAGCCCGTGGATCGCGCTGGCCGTCGTGGTCCTGATGTTCACGGTCGTCGCGTCGTACCGGCAGAACGTCCACGCCTACCCGAGCGGCGGCGGCGACTACGAGGTCGCCACCACCAACCTCGGCCCCAAGGCCGGACTCACCGTCGCCAGCGCCCTGCTCGTGGACTACGTCCTCACCGTGGCCGTCTCGATCTCCTCCGGCATCGAGAACCTCGGCTCCGCCGTGCCGTTCGTCGTCGAGCACAAGGTCCTGTCGGCCATCGCGGTGATCGTGCTGCTGACCCTCATGAACCTGCGCGGCGTGAAGGAGTCCGGCGGCCTCTTCGCCATCCCGACGTACGTCTTCGTCTTCGGCGTCTTCGCCATGATCATCTGGGGCGCCTGGCGCGGCATCGTCCTCGACGAGACCATGCGCGCCCCCACCGCCGACTTCGAGATCAAGCCCGAACACCAGGGCCTGGCCGGCTTCGCGCTGCTCTTCCTGCTGCTGCGCGCCTTCTCCTCCGGCTGTGCGGCGCTCACCGGCGTCGAGGCCATCTCCAACGGCGTGCCCGCCTTCCGCAAGCCCAAGTCGAAGAACGCCGCCACCACCCTCGCGCTCATGGGCGGCCTCGCCGTCACCATGTTCTGCGGCATCATCTTCCTGGCCATGGCCACCGACGTCCGGATGGCCGAGAAGCCGGCCCACGACCTGCTGGTCGACGGCAGGCCGGTCGGCGAGGACTACGTCCAGGACCCGGTCATCTCGCAGGTCGCCGCCGCCGTCTTCGGCGAGCACACCTTCTTCTTCGTGCTGCTGGCCGCCGCCACCGCGCTCGTCCTCTTCCTGGCCGCCAACACGGCGTACAACGGCTTCCCGCTCCTCGGCTCGATCCTCGCCCAGGACCGCTACCTGCCCCGCCAGTTGCACACCCGCGGCGACCGGCTCGCCTTCTCCAACGGCATCGTGCTGCTCGCCGGCGCCGCCGCCCTGCTCGTCTGGCTCTACGACGCCGACTCGACCCGGCTGATCCAGCTCTACATCGTCGGCGTCTTCGTCTCCTTCACCCTGAGCCAGATCGGCATGGTCCGGCACTGGAACCGGCACCTGACGACCGAGCGGGACCCGGCCAAGCGCCGCCACATGATCCGCTCCCGCGCGATCAACACCTTCGGCGCCTTCTTCACCGGCCTCGTCCTGGTCGTCGTCCTCGCCACCAAGTTCACCCACGGCGCCTGGGTCGCGCTGCTCGGCATGGTGATCTTCTACGTGACGATGACCGCGATCCGCCGGCACTACGACTCCGTGGCGGCGGAGATCGCCGCGGCCGAGGAGCGCCCCGACGAGTACGTCCGCCCCTCCCGGGTCCGCTCGGTCGTCCTGGTCTCCAAGTTGCACAAGCCGACCCTGCGCGCCCTCGCGTACGCCAAGCTGCTGCACGCCCACGAGCTGGAGGCGCTCACCGTCAACGTCGACCCGGCCGAGACGAAGGCGCTCAGGGAGGAGTGGGAGCGGCGCGGCATCAACGTGCCGCTGAAGATCCTCGACTCGCCGTACCGCGAGATCACCCGGCCGGTCATCGAGTACGTGAAGAACCTCCGCAAGGAGAGCCCGCGCGACGCCGTCTCGGTCTACATCCCCGAGTACGTGGTCGGCCACTGGTACGAGCACCTGCTGCACAACCAGAGCGCCCTGCGCCTCAAGGGCCGGCTGCTGTTCACGCCGGGCGTGATGGTGACCTCCGTGCCGTACCAGCTCCAGTCCTCCGAGGCCGCGAAGAAGCGGGAGCGCAAGCGCCAGGAGTGGAACGCGCCGGGCTCGGTGCGCCGCGGACCGGTCGAGAAGGGGCAGCGGGAAGCGGCCGGGAAGAGCGACTGAGGCCGCCGAGAGCGGCCGAGGCCGCGGCGAGCGACTGAGGCCGCGGCGAGCGGCTGAGAGTGGCCTGAGAGAGCGACGGCGAAAAGCGAACTAGACTGGTGGGCTGCTGTCGGAACGGCAGCCCGCCTCTTCTTTCCTCTGGAGCCCCCGATCATGCAGAACACCCCTGTTTCGTCCCTGGTCGGGGAGGAGTACGAGGTCGAGGTCGGCCCGGTGGCTCACGGCGGCCACTGCATCGCCCGTACGGAGGGCGGCCGGGTCCTCTTCGTCCGCCACGCCCTGCCGGGCGAGCGGGTCCGGGTCCGGGTGACCGAGGGCGAGGAGACCTCGCGGTTCCTGCGCGCCGACGCCGTCGAGGTCCTGGAGGCGTCCAAGGACCGGATCGAGGCGCCGTGCCCCTTCGCCGGTCCCGGCAAGTGCGGCGGCTGCGACTGGCAGCACGCCAAGCCGGGCGCCCAGCGCCGCCTGAAGGCCGAGGTCATCGCCGAGCAGCTCAAGCGGCTCGCGGGCCTCACCCCGGAGGAGGCCGGCTGGGACGGCACCGTCGTGCCGGCCGAGGGCGACAAGCTGCCCGCGGGCGAGGTCCCGCAGTGGCGCACCCGCGTCCAGTACGCGGTCGACGCCGAGGGCCGGGCGGGCCTGCGCAAGCACCGCTCGCACGAGGTCGAGGTCATCGACCACTGCATGATCGCGGCGCAGGGCGTCTCGGAGCTCGGCATCGAGGCCCGCTCCTGGGAGGGCATGGCGTCGATCGAGGCCATCGCGGCGACCGGCTCGCAGGACCGCCAGGTCGTGCTGACCCCGCGACCGGGGGCCCAGTTGCCCATCGTGGAGCTGGACAAGCCGGTGTCGATCCTCCGGGTCCACGAGCGCGACGGCTCCGTCCACCGCGTCCACGGCCGCCCCTTCGTCCGCGAGCGCGCCGACGACCGCACCTACCGCGTGGGCAACGGCGGCTTCTGGCAGGTCCACCCGAAGGCCGCCGACACCCTGGTCCGCGCCGTGATGCAGGGCCTCCTCCCGCGCAAGGGCGAGATGGCCCTCGACCTCTACTGCGGCGTCGGCCTCTTCGCGGGCGCCCTCGCCGACCGCCTCGGCGACCAGGGCGCCGTCCTGGGCATCGAATCCGGCAAGCGCGCGGTGGAGGACGCCCGCCACAACCTGGCCGACTTCCCGCGCGTCCGCATCGAGCAGGGCAAGGTCGAATCGGTCCTCCCGCGCACGGGCATCACCGATGTCGACCTCATCGTCCTCGACCCCCCGCGCGCCGGCGCCGGCAAGCAGACCGTCCACCACCTCACCGCCCTCGGCGCCCGCCGCATCGCCTACGTCGCCTGCGACCCGGCCGCCCTGGCCCGCGACCTGGCCTACTTCCGCGAGGGCGGCTACCGCGTCCGGACCCTGCGGGCGTTCGACCTGTTCCCGATGACGCACCACGTTGAGTGTGTCGCGATCCTCGAACCGGCCGCGAAGGGCTCCTGACCTGCGGTTTCTTGCGTGCGCATTATGTGCGGTGTGGGCGTTACGGGCGATATCTTGACGCTGAAATGACGCTCGTGACGCTCAAATGACGCTCGTTCTGACGGGATGTCATCTGACCGAGTGTGCGCATCGTGCCAGGTGGAGGACGCGTTCCCGCAGACTGTCTTTGCAGGAACGCGAAGGGGAACTAAGCCGGATTCGTGCATGTAGTTCGGCGGGCCGGACGTTGGCTGAGTGGGTGCTCGTAGGTCGGTCCGTAGGGGTTCCAGTGCCCCAGGAAGGGCTTCAGGTCGTCGTCTCGCGGTTCGTGGACGTCGGACAAGCGGGTGGTGAGCTCAGCGGGGCGAGGGGCTCGACGGTGGCCCCTGTCCAGCTGAATCGCGCTTCAGTGTCGATTCTGGCCTGCCCCGGCGGCATGGCCTCGACTCGCGCGCACAGTGCTCCGCGGCACGACGTCGGCCACCTTCGTACACAACCAGATGGAGATCACCTCCTTGGGGCACGTCGCCCAGCCTCATAGATCGCAGCTCTCGTCGCGCATTCCGCGATGCACATTGCTGCGCCTGGCTGAGGTCGTGGCGGGGACAGCTTTCGCCGGTTCGGAACTCCTCTCAGGCCAGGCCGGACGTCTTCACGAAGGACAAACCAGGGGCTGTCGGTCGTGCACGGCTTCCCAGAATGGGTCGCAACTGCGGTGCAGGACGGCGGGGGTGACTACAGGGGTGGGGCGGCGCGTGAGTCCGACTGTCAGTGGTGCCGCATAGCCTGAATGAGCACCTCGGCCAGCTACTTGCCGACGGTCGTGCCCAGCAAGGAGGATGAGGCGATGGCTGATCGCAAGACGGTGACGCGCCAGACATTCATTGGTGAGAAGGGCATCGCCCTGATCGAACGACGCTGCCTGGAGATGGGCCACCTCTTCCATCCCCGGCGCGTCGATCACGGCATCGATGGACACATCGATCTGGTCGACCCCGATAGCCGTGCTGTGCTGAACCTAACCCTGCTGGTGCAGAGCAAAGCGCAGGATCGCCCCTTCTCCGGCGAGACGGACGACGGCTTCCACTACATCTGCGACCCGCGCGATCTTGATCACTGGCTGTCCGGCAACTCGCCGGTCATCCTGGTCTTTTCCCACCCCGAGAGTCATGAGGCGTGGTGGGTGGAGGTCAAGGCGGCGTTCCCTGACGCGGTCAGCCGTGCTGCTCGCCGCGTGGACATCGACAAGCACACCCAGCGCTTCGACCGGGACGCCGCCCAGGCACTGCTGCGCTTGGCGATGCCGCGGACAACGGGCCTGTACCTGCGGCCCGCGCCGATCACCGAAGTGCTGACCACGAACCTGCTGCCCGTCATCGAAATGCCGCCGACCGTGCATCTGGCCCCGACGGCCTTCACTGACTACCGTGCGGCCGGTGGCGCACTGGAGACGCAGGGCCGGCGTGAGTCCGGCTGGATCCTGAGGGACAACCTGGTCCTGTCGTTCCACGACCTGCGGAACTCGCCTCTGCGGGTGCTCTGTGACGGAGATCCCGAGCGGCACGAGACCAGAGAGTGGGCGGACAGCGACGACCTCGACACCCAGCACCGTTTCGCTGACCTGCTCTCCCGAACCGTTCAGGGCTCCTATCCGGAACTGCGGTGGCACAAGGACCGCAAGCACATGCACTTTCGCGCGACCTCGCACATGGGACCCCGCAAGGCGGGCAAGGGACCCGGATCACGCGGCAGGACCGTCTTTGGTCCGCACACCTCCAAGTCCGACCCACAGCGCGTCGGCTACTACCACCACGCTGCACTGCGCACGAGATTCCGGCGACTGGACGGTGTCTGGTACTGCCAGCTGGAACCGGATTACTGCTTCACCACCGACGGGTACACCGAATACCCCTTCGCCGACCGGCTCCTGGCGGGGATCAAACGTCTCGACCGGCATCCGGCGGTCCGAGGCTGGACCCGCATGTGGGCCAACTACCTCCGTCAGGACGCCGACTTGTTCACGGAAGCACGGCCCGTCCAGTTCGGCGAGCTGGCCACCATGACGGTCAAGCGGGGTATCGACGACCTGTTGTGGGGGCCGGCGCCGTCCGGGGCCGCACCCGAGGACGACCAGGACCCGTCCGCCGGAGGCCAGGAAGGTCTGGACGCTGTACTGGGTGACGCGGATGCGGACACCCAGGATCTTCTCAGCCTGCTCCAGGACGGCGAGAGCGACGAGGGCGCTCCTCGGCGAAGAAGCCATGGAAGCAAAGCCAGGTCTGCAGGGCTGCGGGCGCCCCGTCAGGGACGGGCGAACAGTGCGAGGCGAGGCCGGTGATCAGCTCGGTGATCCTTGACGAACCGGAACTGGAATTCGGCGGAGCGGCCCGGCACATTGATCCACGGTTCGGGATCACGAACTACGGTCCCGCCGATCTCGGCGCGGCCGACGCGCCCAGGGCGATCCGCGTCGGCCTGGTCGGTCCTGCGGACCAACTCGATGGGCTGCGCCGATGGCTGGAGCGCTGCCGGGAACCCATCCCGGCCAAGGACGAGAAGTACCCACATCTCTTCCCGGAATTCCCAGGCTGCGACACCGACCGCGGTCTGCACACCGCCCTCGTCTTCAGCGACCGCAACACGCGGGCGATCAGCAGCCGCGACCTGCGGGCCATCGAGACCGCAGGCGGGCCGGCAGCCCTGACCAAGGCCGTGAGCATTTACGCGGATGAGATCAGGACCCTGGCTGACGAGAACCGTGTCGACGTCCTCCTGGTCGCCAGACCCGAGCAGCTCATCGACACCACCAGCCGATCAGCCCGCGGCCCGAAGGAGGCCGACGAGCTTCCAGCCCGGGACACGCTCGACGGGCCGCCCCCGGCCCAGTTCGCCAACTTCCACGACCTGCTCAAAGCCCGGCTGCTGCACCTGCGCCAGCCCATCCAGATCATCCGACGCAGCACCTGGGACGAAGCCACCCGGCCTCCCGAAGGCCACAGTCGCCAGGACGAGGCCAGCCGGGCCTGGAACCTGCACGTCGCTCTTTACTACAAGGCCGGTGGAGTCCCGTGGCGCCTCCTGCGCAGTCCCGCTGACCTCACGACCTGCTATGTCGGTGTCGCCTTCTACCGCAGCGACGACGGGAGCTCTCTGAGCACCTCCGTCGCGCAGGTATTCAACGAACGCGGGGACGGCGTGATCGTGCGCGGAGGGCCGGCGAGGATCAGCCGCACCGACCGCCAGCCCCACCTGGCCCGCGCCGACGCGCACGCCCTCCTGGTCCATGCCCTGGACGCCTACCGGCGCGAGCACCACACCGCACCCGCGCGCATCGTGCTGCACAAGACCTCGGCCTTCACCGATGACGAGGCAGGCGGCTTCCAAGACGCCGCGGACGAACGGTTCATCGACACGCTGGAGATGAGCTGGATCACCAGCAGCGAAGGAGCCGCAGCCTTCCGTCCCGGAGATGCACCGCCCCTGCGCGGCACCCTCGTCACCCTCGGCGAACGCGAACTCGCGCTGTACGCCACCGGCAGCATCGAGTTCTACCGAACCTACCCCGGCATGTACATTCCGCGCCCGATCGGCATCAGGCCAGTGACTCACACCCGCAACCCCCGCGAACTGGCAGCCGAAGTCCTCGCCCTGACCAAGATGAACTGGAACCAGACCCGCCTCGACGGGCGCCTCCCCGTCACCCTGCGCACGGCCAACCAGGTCAAATCCGTCCTGCGCTTCTGCCCGCCCGACCAGGCCGTCGCCACCCGCTACGCCCACTACATGTAGTCAGCGGACCGGGCGATTCGCTTTCCGCTGGCCCGGCTCGGACGCCGATCCGTTCCGGCGCGTCGCCCGCAAATGGTGCGAGTGCGCGGCCGGTCTTGGCGCGCTGGTCGAAGGGCTCGTGCTTGCACAGGCACACCAGAGCGACCAGGGCACGCTGGTGCGGCGGGAGCTTGCAGCGGCGGTCACCCTCGCGGGTGACGATGAGCATCGTGACCCCACTCGATGAGCGCATGAGGCAGGTCGAGTGCGACAGGATGAGGGGCCAGCAAGGCTTCTGTGCCGATGGGCTGAGACTTCGAACACCTCCCTCAACGGGACGGGAGCCTTTGGCGTTTTGGCCACGGTGCCTGTCACCCGATCGGTGGCCACCCTGAAAGACCTCATAGACTCAGCTCCTGTTGGACGCGAAGTGCGTTCATCGGGAGGGGAGGCGCGCGCCGTGCTTGAGAGGATCAAGGATTCCCTGTTGGGGGCGGACGACATTGGCTTCGAGATCCGTGAACGTCCGGATTGGTTGCGGATAGGTCTGCCGTGCTCTCCTCTGTCACTGATCTTTGAGCAGACTCCTGGCGGAGATGTTTTCACAGCCCTGCACTGCAGCGCCTCCCGAATCTTCGACGGAGATCGGACCGACCTACACGACGTTTACTCACTGCTGGCGGCTTCCGTTTTTCGTCACACAGGCGCCTTTTCCGCGATGCTGGTCGATATTGAACATCCAGCCACGATGATTCCAGGTGAGCTCTCCGGCCGTTACCTTGTCCCGGAACAAGGGGCAGGCTACTTGTTGCCTCCGGATGATGTGGGGCTCGATTCCGCGAAAGAGGTGTTCGGGCATCTAGCTTTGTTTGAACGTCTAGCTCATAGGGTAATCACTTTTTGGCACCCCCAGCATTCATCGCCCATGGGTGACGGTTATGACCCCACTCGTCAAACTGATCAAATCTGGGCGAGGGGTGTCGCTGAACAGTTGAGGACGGAGGCGTCGGAAGAGGATCTCTTTTTTCAAAGGGATAGCACTGACTGGCTCTACTATCGGACCTACGACGGGTCGGTTGCCGTCGTCGAGTCCGCAGAAGTTGCCCATTTCCTAAAGGCGGTGCGTGTCGATCCAAGTGAAGAGATTGCGGGCATTAATGGGTTCCTCTATGCGGGGGATCACTTCCACCACTACGTGTCTCGAGAACTTCTCCACGTCGCGGATCGCGTTCTTGGATTGGAAGGGGTATTGCTTGAAAGTGCTAGCCCAGCCGCCAGTGTGACCATTGTTCCCTTAGAGGATAGTGTTGTCCTATCCAGTGGAAATCGTGCTGTCTTGCTGCGTCATGAGAGCGGACTTTCGGGATTCTCGCGAGAACGCTCTCTGGTTCTGGAGCGGAATCGAATTGAACAGGAGCGACTTTTCCCGCCCAGCGAGTTTACTTGGTCCGAGGAAATCGACGGCGGAAGATTCGAGCGACTGATCTACGACTTGCTCGAGTGTGAACCGGGTGTGCGTGAGGTCCGCGCGATCGGTGCTTCACGTGAACGCGATGGTGGCCGAGACATCGTTGCATCATGGATAACGCCACCGACTACCGGCGCGGCAGTCATGGAAGGTGAGGCGGTGGCAAGAGAACGCCGCGTCATCATCCAATGCAAGGCCCGCAAGCGCAGCGTTGGTCGATCTGATCTGGGTGGCGGGATCTTGGACACGCTATTCATGTATAAAGCTGAGGGTTATTTCCTTGCCACGTCAAGTCAGCCAGCAGTAGCTACCATCGATCTGCTGGACGAAATTGCTCAGCGTGGTGACTACTTCACCGGCTGGTGGGGAAGGACGGAGATCGAGCAGCGCCTGCGACGTAATCCGCAAGTTCTGCGGCGTTATGCGGATATTGTCCAGCCGGTTCCTTAGTAATTTTGTGAGGTGCGGCTCCGCATAACCGGGTCATCGTATCGGGTATCAGGTAAAGTTCGGTGCTGTCGCATGCTGGCCTGTCCGTGGACTCAGGGGACACCGATGACACAGCAGCTTTGGAGCAGTCAGCGGCATCGGACCGCCATCGGTCGTGTCGGCCTCTCACTACCGGCCCGCCGTGCAGTCGGCGATCTCCAGCTGGAACCAGACACGGTAGTGCTGGACTACGGGTGTGGACGTGGCGGCGATGTACGGGCTCTGCAGCACCTCGGGCTTGATGCCGCAGGGTGGGACCCGGTGCATTTCCCGGATGGGCGGCGCGAGGCTGCCGAGGTAGTCTTTCTCACCTATGTCCTGAACGTCATCGAGAATCCCGACGAACGACGAGAGACGCTCCTGCGTGCCTGGGCACTTACCAAGTCCGTGCTTGTGGTGTCCGCACGGTTGAGGTGGGAGCGCAACCAGATCAAAGGCACGGAGTACGGCGACGGCATCCTCACTCAGCGCCGCACATTCCAGCACCTCTACGCCGCCGGCGAGCTGCGCGACTACGTAGAGGAAGCAACCGGCGTCCGCTGCGTCTCGGCGGCGCCGGGCATCGTCTACGCCTTCAAGGACGATGCGGCCCGCCTGAGCTATCTCGCCCGCCAGGTCGCCCCTGACGGGGGATGGCTGGCTTCTGAGGACACCGCCTCGGCGATCACCTCGGTTGTCGCTCATCTCGAGCAGCGAGGTCGGATGCCGCAGCTTGAGGAAATGCCGCAGTCCATCATCAGCCTACTCGGCCACCTGCGCCCCGGTGAATTGAAGCGCCTTGCCGAGCAGGAAGCCGACCCGGTGAAGGTGGAGCGGAGCGCCGAACGCGGAGCCCTAGACACGCTGCTGTTCCTCGCGCTGGAGTTGTTCCATGGCCGGGGCCCCGTAAGCAGTCTGCCCCTGCCGGTTCAACTGGACATCCGTGCTTTCTTTCCCTCATACACCGAGGCGTGCCAGCGAGCCGATCGGTTGCTGTTCAAGCTGCGCGACGACGCCTACGTCCGTCGCGCGATGAACGGATCGATCGCCGGTAAATTCACCGCGACCGCCCTGTACGTGCACCGCCGGGCACTCCACCGGATCCCGGCTGTGCTGCGCCTGTACGAGCAGTGCGCGAGCATCGCTGCCGGCCGCCCTGGCGAGTGGTCCGTCGTCAAGCTCCGTCACCAGGGCCGCGGTGTTAGCTGGCTCGATTACCCCGAGTTCGACACGGATCCCCACCCGCGTATCGCGGCCTCGTACGCCGTCGACCTGAAGACCCTCAAGTCCTCCTTCACCTCGTACGCGGACTCCACCAACCGTCCCCTTCTCCACCGTAAGCACGAATTTCTTGCCGAGGATGATCCCGACGCACCCAAGTACCGGAGGCTCACGGAGGCCGAGGTTCGCGCCGGCCTCTACGAGAGCCCGCACCTGATCGGCACCGAAGAGGGCTGGGAGCGGGAACTCGTACGCTGCGGGCGGGAGTTGCGCGGCCACCGACTCGTACGCCGCACCACTGGCACCTGAGCGTCGCACTGGCGCCCGGCGCCGGAGCGATTGTCAGTGCTGTGTGCCACGCTCCACCCCATGACGATTACCCGGATGGAGGGTTCCTGCCTGCCCTCGTACCGCACCTTGTCAACGCTCGCATTGTCCGAGCCCGAGGACCACGTCCGTGAACTCACCGACTGGGTGGAGCACGCCTCCGCCGTCACCGGAGTCTCCGGGGCGCAGGACGTCTGGGATACGGCCTACAAGTGGCTGCGGCTCGCCCAGGGCCTGCGCTCGGTGACGTTCGACATGTCGTACGACGACGGCGGCATGTGCTCGGCGGGCCTCGACTTCGACGCCGTCTGGACCGGGATGATGGAGGAGTGGCAGCAGCACCAGGTCCGTCTCGGCTATCTGCGCGCGGCACTTGAAGGATTTGTTCGGCTGCTGCACCCGGACGCCACGGAGCCCGGGATGGCCGTCGAGGCCGCCGAACGGCGGCTGCATCACTACGCCGGGGAATGGCCCGTCCATGCTCGCGCGGTCGCCGACCATCTGCGGACGCATGCCCCGGACGGCGTGCCGGGTGCCAGCACGCCGGTGGCGGAAGCGGTGGACCAGGCGATTGCGCTGCACGAGATGGTCGTCCGGGGTCGTGCCGCCATCCCTGAGCCGGACAGTGACGCGGACGGGAACGTCTTCCCCACCGGGCACGCCGAGGTCTGCGCGCTGAGGGAAGCCTCCACGGTGCTGCTGCTGGGAGTCCAACTACTGATGGCGGCAGCGGTGCAAGAGGACCGCGTCGCCGTCTTCGATGACAAGTACCTTCTCGACGGCATGTGGATTCCCGCCCCCTCGGGCAGCCGCTGGGTGGACGAAGAGATGCCCTACAGCGAGTACCTGGCCGTCCTCCACCTGCAGCCCGGTGAGCCGCCCGAGCTCTGATCTGTCACCGGCCGAGCCCTGCGGCGGCCACGTCGGCACGACAGGGACAAACGATGGGTGGAGCCCGAAGCCATGACTTTCGGGCTCCACCCATCGCGGCCTGCTCGGCACGTATCAGGTCATGCACCAGCCGGAGTCGCAAGCCCCCTCATCCTCATCGACGTCACCTACCCCCGGGCTCTGGTCGGGGATGGCTTGGGTGAGCGGGACGCCGTACCTCGTGAGATACACGGCATCCCGCCCCAGTGCGGCCCGTCGACGGTTGATCGTCTCCTCCAGCCGGACCGACTGAGCGAACAACTCGGGCTCGTGCCGGCGCTGGTGGCGCCAGGCGTCGACGGTGCGGAAGGGGCAGAAGAAGCAGGAGCTCTTGGGCGGAACCGGCAGGCCGGCCTCGACGATGATGCGCTCGCAGTCGTCCCGGCGCAGCCCGAGGTCGAGCAGTGGGTACTCGATGATCTCGTAGGCTTCCCTCCGCCGGCGGTTGGCGCGATGGATTTCGTCGAGCGATATGCCGATGCCGACCGCAGCCGGGGCCTCGGCGGTGGCGCCATGCTCCCGGAGCCACCGTCCGACCACCTTGATCTTGAAGTCGGCTGTGCAGTTGCGGCGGCCAGGAGCACCGTTGGCCATGCGGACCGGGATGGGGATCGACCGGGTGTCCGGCCGGTTCAGCCGCTGCATGAGCGTTTCCGTGGCCCCGTCGCGTCGACGCCGCCTGAGCTCGTGGACATCTAGTCCCGCACGTGCAGCGTACGGGATGGCGATCTCGCGAACGTAGGTGAGCGTTGCCGGGTGCTCGCTGTCGTCACCGACGTTGGCGAAGAGGAAGGTGCGGAAGTCGATCTCTCCAAGGGCGGCCAGCACTAGCAGCGCCGTTGATTGCACGCCGCCTCCGTAGGAGACGACCTTCATCCGGTTGTGGTTCGGCTGGCAGAAGGCGGCCTGTGGGTCGGTGTCGGTTGAGTCGGCGTTATGGGGGCCGCGGGTGCACTGCAAGATCGACATATGAGAGACAGTATGGATGATGTGGCCGGCTATCAAGTGTTTCTCTCATAGCTGTCGGCGAACGTTGGTGCAGAAAAGTGGCGTTGGCCGTTCGAGATCGTTAGTGGAGAGGGTCAGTTGAGTCAGGTCTGCGGCTTGATCACGACGGCGTAGCCCTGGGTCAGTACCGATTCCAGGAACTCCACGGCGGTAGCCTGTTCGTCGCTCGTGAAGGTTCGTGCTGCTGGCGCCACCGCCTTTGGCGGGCGCACGGTGGGGTTGCCTGACCTGCGACCGCGAGGCTTCTGTGGGGCACGCTGTCCTGCGCGGAGCAGTGCGATTTCGGCGGGGACGACGGATCGCTGCCGCTGATGCGCATCCGCGATGAGCGTTTCCAAGAGCCAGAGCGGAGAGCCAGAGAGAACGAGGTCTGGTTCGGCGATACGTCGACGGTTACGCCACCGGGAGACGGCCTGGGCATCTCGACCTAGGACGCGAGCCACCTCCTGGATGCCGATGATCACAGGTAGTTGTTCATCCACCCGCGGGACGTAGCCGTGGGAGATGGCGGCTTTGTAGGCGTCGAGCTGCCGCCCATCAACCTGCCGGTCTCCGCCACCGCCCAAGCTCAATACCGTCGTCAGCAACCAGTACGGATTACCAGAAGCAACTAGGTCGGGCTCGGGAAGCGTGCCCTCCGCACGCCACTTCTGAGATGTCTGGCGTTCGATTTGGAAGAGAGAAGCGATCTCAGCATGCCCGAGCAGGTAGGGGACCCGCGCTTGAGCCATGAGAACCTTCCCGCACCTGAGTTCCTGCCTTGAGACCGCCAGGTGGGGCGCTGCCGCCACAGCTGGCTATCCGAACAGATCCTAGGCGAGTCCGCGCTTCAGGTTGGCGGGTCCGACGGCAGCTCGCAGGCGATCAGATTCGGGTGCGGGCCGGCCTCGGTGCCGAGGCCGGCGTCATACCAGGCGAGCGGTTACGACAGTTCTTGTCCGTGCCTGATTTCCCATGTTCCGACGTCGGTGTAGAAGCGGCCGAAGTGTCGAAGCCACGCGGCGATGGTTTCAGTCGCTCTCTTGGCCTGCTCATTGGTCAAGCCCGCCTGCTCCTGCAGTGCGTGCTGCAGCTCGACGTTGGTCAGGCGATCACCCTGCACCAGCGTTTGGAGGGCGGGAATCTCTCGCAGGCGGCCTTCGACCCAGTCCGTGAACTCGGCCTCGGTCAAGCCCGCCGGTACGCCCAGGAACGCAAGGTCACGGAGGATGGCGGCTTCCACTGATCGCCCGAATTGAGCCCTGCCGCAGTAGTACGGGTACACAGTCTCCGGACGTCGCGTGACCGGGTACCAGCCCTGCTGTGCTTCCTCTCGTGGCTGGTCGGAGGCAGCAGGGCCATGGGCCTTCAGCAGCTCCGCTTGTTGTCTCACCAGGGCGGCCATGTGGGGCGTCGCCTCGATCGCACGAGCCTCGATCTCGCTGAGCACTCGGGAGACTTCGGGATGCGCTGCTGACGCCTCGACCAGGATCTCGATGTTCGGGTTCGGGACCCGCCCGGTGGCCTTGCCTGTAAGGTTGGCCGACCCGATCAGGCAGCGTTCGCCGGTGAGGTAGAGCTTGGCGTGCAGGCTCGGGCACAGGGCGACGTGCAGCCGCTTGTCGTCCTCCGCGAGGGTAATGATCTCGGGGTCCGAGACCCCGGCCGCCACCTCCTCGGGGGTCCACCGCGTGATGCACTCGATGGTCTCCACTGAGTCGGGGACGGCAGAGAGGGCGGCTGCCAGCACTTCGCGCTTGATGAAGGGCGCCACAAGGGTTACGCGTCCATGGGCGGCCGTCATCAGTTCTTCGATCTGCCGCCAGATGTGGGCGGGCTCGGTCACGCGTCGCCGGCCTTTCCATCCACGAAGCCACGTGCGTACCGGCCCCAGTCCCGACGCGCGTCCGCGATGCGTTCGCGCTCGCGATCGGGGTAGGTCTCGTCCTCCATGCGCGCCCAGGAGAAGAGCAGCAGCTTGAAGGTCTCGGCAGCTTGGTTGAGCCGGTCACGCAGTTCGTCCACGTCCGCATCCTCCGGGACGTCTTCGAGGACGGTCATCAGCTGAGAGTGCAGGGGGTGCCTCTCGTTGAAGATCACCTGCAGCATGCCAGCCATGAGGTCGATGCTGAAGAAGGCGGAGGTGTCCTGGAAGCTGGAGATCCACCGGGCGCGGAGGTCCTTCTCCAGGGCCTCCTCGACCATGGACTGCGCGGTGTCCTCGTCCAGGTGGTGCCTCTGGGTGAGGGCATCGACCTGTTCCTGTCGCTTGGCCTCGGGGGTAGCGCCTTCGTCCAGCTCGTCGGTCTTGCCGGTGTAGCCCTCCTCACTGCGGCGCTTGACAGCGTCCGTGGCCTTGGAAGCGACGTCGTCGTCGTGCCGCTTCTTGGTCTTGCGGGTACCGACCGTCTGCTGCTTCAGCTGCCGCCGGATGGCCGGCAGGAGCTTCTCTTCCAGGTAGAGCACCAGGTCGATGAGCGGAAGACGCGGATCGCCGAGTTCGGCGAGGCGCTCCTTGAAGCCCTTGAAGGACTCGCCGGCCTCGGCGTGGGCCTTCCAGTCGAAGTGGGCCAGGGACGAGAAGACGGTGGCGCTCTGCTTGTTGTTCGTCACGCCGAAGATGGGGTCGAGCTCCGGCGGAAACTCCACCTCGATGCCCCACCACCGTTCCGTCGGGTTGTAGCCGATCGCCCAGGACGAGTCGAGATCCAGCTCCCTGCCCTGCCGCACGAGCGAGATGCCGACGTTGCGGCTGGCGTGCTTGCCCCACGGGAGGGTGCCGGGGTCGGACGTGCGGCTGATGCCGTCAGGCCACGGGTGGCCTTCGACGTCGGCACGGCGGGCTTCCGGGCGAGCGATGGAGGCTCGGACCGTGATGTTGTGCTTCTTGCCCTCGTGGATCACGGGGAAGTGCGTCACGCCAGGTTCGGACTCGCTGCCCATGGAGAAGGGCATGAACATCGGCTTGTCCGAGAACGGCTCCGGGGTGGAGGTGTGAGCCATCAGGTAGAGCGGGTCGTTGGGCACCGCGTAGTACTCGCCGTCCGTGACCTTGCCATCTCGGACGGGAGCCATCCGGATGTCGACGCGTCCATCGTGGAGGTAGTGCCGGTAGACGCGGCCAATCAGATCAGCGGTGTTCTTCAGGGTGGCAGCGGCTCCGTACCAGTTCACCTTGTCGAGGTCGGTCCAGACGACGAGTGTGCCGGCGTCGCTGAGTCCCTCGCTCAGATCCCGCCACTCGTCCGGCAGCGGGTCGTGCGTGGGCTCGGGAACGTCATCGATCGAGCCCTCTTCGATCTCTTTGAGGTCGAGATAAGTGTGCATTGCGTTCCCCGGGCCGTTGGTCCACGACCAGACGTCCAGCCGGGTGCACTGGGACATGCTGGAGTTGGGCAGCCCCATGCCGAAACGGCCGATGCGGCCGGGGTCGGCGCCCTGGCCGTCGCCGTACTTCAGGGCACGCCGCAACTGTGGGGGTTCCATGCCGTGGCCGTTGTCGAGGACGGCGATGGTCTCGACGCGATGGCTGGTCCGGGTGCCGACCTTTACCGGCTTCTCGCAGGCGAAGACCTCCACGAGTGTGGCCTTGGCGTCGATGCTGTTGTCGATCAGTTCGGCAAGGGCGTAGGCGGTGTTCTTGTAGCCGCTGTCCCGCATGGCCTTGACGGTCAGCGAAGGGCTGACGATCCGGTAGTTGCTGCCGTCGCTGGTCACGCTGTCTCCCATACGTCTTCCCAGTTGGTGAATGCCTCTGCTACGTCGCCGAACCCGGGGAGTTCCGGGTTGACGACGGTGACGATCTCGCAAGTGGGGGTGCCGCCGGCCTTGGGGCCGCGGATGACTCGACCGACCATCTGGCTATAGAGCACCAGAGACTTGGTCGGACGGGCGATCACTGCCGCACTGGCGGCTGGGGCGTCGAAGCCGGTCGTCAGGACGCCGAAATTACACAGAACCATGGGGCGCCGACCGGACCCCTTGAATCGAGCGATGACCTGGCTGCGGTGCCGGGGGGAGGACTCGCCGGTCACGAACTCGGCATCGATGCCTGCCGCCGACAGCACGGCCGCGATCAACCGGCAGTGGTCGACGGACGCGGCGAACACCAAAATCCGGCGGTGCTGCTCCAGCAGCTCCATGATCGTCTGGACAACCTTCAGGTTCCACTGCTCGTCCCCCGCGAGCTCGGCCATCATGGCGGCCGGGATGTCGAACGACCGTGCAAGGAGCTGCTGATCGCGGGCCGACAGGTGTACGCCCGGCTCGGAGGCCACGGTCCGCATGAGCGGCTTTGCCAGGTACCCCTGTTCGATCAAGGCCGTCACAGGGTTGGTGTAGCCCTCGATCTCCAGCATGATTTTCTGTCGGGAGAAGTAGTCGGAGAGCTCCTCGTCCTTGGAGATGTCGGCCCATGTACGTCCAGGGGTGGCCGTCAGCCCAAGAAGACTCGCGTCGTGACGGATCGTCAGCTCATCGACGACTCTCTGGAAGGTGGGAGCGATGATCTGATGTGCCTCGTCGAACACGGTCAGAGTGCTGCGAGCCGCGAGGGTGGCCAGAAACTGTGGGTTCGACTTGGCTGTCGAGACGGCCTTCTCCAAGCCGAGAACGACTAGACCGTCGGTCATGCCTGCGAGTTCCACCGGGGCGTTGCCCCACGCTCTGAGGACGGGGAGCGGACGATCACCAACCTTGGCCCAGGCGCGCTCGAACTCGGCGGCGGCCTGCTCCAGCAGTTCCTGCCCGTGCGCCAGCCACACCACCACGGTGGGTTCATGCTGCCGCAGGTGATCACAGATCAGGCTCATGCCCGTCCGGGTCTTGCCGACGCCGGTGGGCAGGTGGAGCACTGTGCGCCGCGTGCCGTCGTACAGCAGTTCCTTGACCCGGGCTGCCGCGTGTCGCTGATGCGGGAACAACCCGTACTCAGGTGCCGCCTCCTGCTTCAACGCCGGTGGGAGGGACGGCACTCGATCGATCGTGAAGCCCAAGAACTCCAGGAGCTCTCGCCGCTCGTCCGCCGTCCACTTCAGGCTCCGCAGGTAGTCCAGTGGGGTCTGATCATCACCTGCGGAGCCAAGCCGCTGCGCCAGCTCGGCCTGCTTGGGGCCCGGAATCATGGCTATGAGCGCGGAGCGTTCGACCTCGTCAGTGACCAGACGCTCGGCGTCGATGGCGATCGGAGCCACGGCACGCAGACGGTCATCTGCCGCCGCACCTCCCTCGATCAGATCGAGCAGGGCGCACAGCTGCTCGCCCAGATGTGCACGGATGTACGACATGGGCGCATCGGCAAGAAGAGCCCTGAAGGACATCCCCGGTGACCACGTCGTCACGGCATCACCTGCCCGATGCGTTGCGGGCAAGAGCCCGCACACGCGTCGGTCAGCACTGTCGTCATGAACCCACCCCCAGTTCGAGCACACCAAGCACCGCTCCAACGGGCAGGTACTGCCACGTCGCAGCGTGCGAACACCCTAATTGGGGGCACTGACAGTCAGTGCATCATCAGACGAAAAGCCCGGCCAGGACCGGGATTTGTCTCCTCACGGCCAGGTCTTACGGGTCCTTGGGGGATCTTTCTGTGAGCGAGTTGCAGGCCCTTCGCATGATGTAGAACATTCGTTCGGTAAGCGGTCTGCGACACCACGCTTCTGAGTGATTCGGCTAGTGGATCTCGCTGCGTGACTAGGATCGCTTCGTGCTCCTGGTGGAACCCCGGATGCGGGAGGAGCTTTCCACCAGCAGTACATTGGTGTGCGACACGAGCGAGACGGGGTGGCAGATGGTGAACGAGTCCGATGGGTCGGTTATGTCCTATCTTGACTACAATGCCACCGCTCCGATCCGGCCGGAGGCTGCTGCGGCCGTCATAGAAGCCATGCAGTCCGTCGGAAACGCCTCAAGCATGCATCAACCGGGACGGCAGGCGGCGCACAGGGTCGACATTGCTCGTCGACAGCTAGCCGACCTGTTCAACTGCTCACCTGGCGAGATCATCTTCACGTCCGGGGCGACGGAGGCGAACAATCTGGCCCTCCGTGCTGCCTATACGGCTGGAAGTTCGCTCGTTACGAGCCCCTTGGAGCATCCTGCTGTGCTGGAGACGGCCCGGACGGTGACCGCCGAGCGGCCCGAGGATCTTGTGCTGCTGCCGGTTGGTGCCGACGGCCTGGTGGACCTGCACGCTCTGGAGCAGGTCTTCTCGGCCCGCAGAGGGGGCTTGGTCTCCTTGATGGCGGCTAACAATGAGACCGGCGTCCTGACGGACCTTCGGGTTGCGGCGGAGGCGGCCCGCGAGGCCGGTGCCCTCCTCCACACGGACGCCACGCAGATGATCGGCCGGCTGCCCGTAGACGTTTCCGAGCTTGATGTCGACCTGCTGTCCTTGTCGGCCCACAAGTTCGGCGGCCCGCAGGGCGTTGGTGCGCTGTACGTGCGGCGCGGGACGTCGCTGCCGCACAGGCCGCTCCTGGTGGGCGGCGGACAGGAGCGTGGCTGGCGCGCCGGCACTTTGAATGTGGCGGGGATCATCGGTCTGGGTGCTGCGGCCGACGCCGCGCGACGCCGCCTCGGTGAAGAAGCCGAGCGTGTGGCAGCGCTGCGTGATCGCCTTGAGCGCCTGCTGACCGACGCTCTGCCTGAGTGCCGTATTAACGGCAGAAGGGATCAGCGACTCCCTGGCGTGACCAGCATCACATTTCCGGGCGTGCCTGCCGATGCTGTCCTGGCCGCCATGCCCGACGTCGCCGCTTCGGAGGGAAGCGCGTGTGCGTCCGGTGCCCCGACGCCGAGTCACGTGCTCCTGGCCATGGGGCTGAGTCGGGACGACGCCGACAGCACGATCCGCTTCTCGCTGGGCTACGCGACTACGGACGCCGAAATTGAGTACGCGGCACAAGCTGTCGTACGGGCCGTGACACAGGTTGGTTCCGCGTTGGCCGCAGCCGATGGTCCTCGGTGACCGTTACCCCGTTTAACACCTCGTTAGAGAAATCGCATAGGACACGGAGAGGTCCCTGATGTCAGACAGCCGGCTTGGGGAAGCCGCCCATTTTTCTTTCGCGCGACACGAAACCTTCGCGCCCCGCTTCGGCTGGCTGCACAAGGCGTACATGCAGGTCAAAGACGACCCGAGTGCCTTCCTCGCGGATGACGCCCCGGTGCTGTTCGGTGTGGGCAAGAACATGGTCAATGCCATGCGTTACTGGTCGCGGGCCTTCAAACTGACCCGCGAGCACTACCCGGCGACCGGCGCGCGCTCCAAGTACTCCTACCCGACGTGGGAGGCCCGCTGGCTGCTCGACGAGGACGGAGCAGACCCCTACCTGGAGGAGAACGGCAGCCTGTGGCTGCTGCACTGGTGGCTGGTCTCTTCCCGTCCCGGGGCTAAGTGCTGGGCGCCGACCTGGTACACCGCCTTCCACCTCGCGCCGTTCTCCCGGTTCACGGCGGCCGACATGACCCAGGTCGTTACCCGGCACGTGAACTTCTCCTACAAGGAGAGCCCGGTCGAAGCGTCGATCGTCCGCGACATCGACTGCTTGACCAAGATGTACGCGCGCAGCGCTCCGGAGAAGGCTGGCTCCCCGGGCAGCTATGAGGATTTGCTCGCCTGCCCCTTCCGCGAGCTCGACCTGCTGACCTTCGTCGGCACCCGTGGCAAGCCGGAGTGGCAGTTCACCAGCGGACACCGCACCACGCTGCCCGCGCGAGTCTTGGCCTACGCCTGCCTCGATTACGCCGCCAAGTTCTCCCGTCAGGCCAACTCGATCTCTGTCGCCCGCCTCGCCAACGAGCCAGGCTCCCCGGGGCGCGCCTTCCGGGTTCGCGAAAACGAGATCGTCACGGCACTGCAGAAGGTCGCCGCGGACCACCCGCAGCTCAGCCTGACCGAGGCCGTGGGACAGCGCAGCCTTGCCTTCACGGCCGACCCCTTCGGCCTGGCCTGGGAGGTACTTGACGAGCAGTACGACTTCGTTACTCGCCGCCCGGGCTTTCCGACCCGCGAGGAGTGGGCCGCCAAGTTCCCCAAGCTCGCCGAGGCCGAGCAGAAGGAACTCACCACCAACACCGCCGAAACCACCGAGCCACTCTTTGAGGAGACCGCGTGACCACCGCAACCCCCACGCGGACCTCTAGCAGCGCCGCGAACTCCGCCCCGCAGTTCCCCGCCGGCATCGAACTCGTCGGCTCCCAGATGCGCTCGACGAATCTGGAACGCGACGTCACGGACGCCCTGCACGACCCCTACGTCGGCGCCCGGGCAGTCGACGTTCTGGAACGCATCGCCAGCGCGCTTGCCGACCAACGCCGCACTCGCGCCTGGTCCTTCACCGGCCCATATGGATCCGGCAAGTCAACTCTCTCCAACTTCATCGACGCCCTGCTTGGGCGGGACGCCAAGCGACGCAGCGAAGCCGAGCGCATCCTCGACGAGGCCAGCCCTGCCCTCGCCCAGCGCCTGGCCGCAGCGCGCGACGCCATCGCCCCCGAAGGGTTCCTCGGCGGGGTAGCCACCGCACGCCGTGAACCCCTCGTCGCCACGCTCGCCCGGGCCCTGCACACGGCGGCGGAGCGACGCTGGGGCAAGCGCGTCCCGAAGGCCATCGCAGCGGCTCTCGCTGCATCTGCCGACCCGGACAGCGCCGGCGCCAAGGTCATCCTCGACGCCGTAACGGCACTGACGGCGGACGGGCAGCAGCCCCTGCTCCTCGTCATCGACGAGTTCGGCAAGACCCTTGAACACCTAGCTAGCCACCACGAGTTCGCCGACGCGCAGAATGACCTGTTCCTTCTGCAGGAACTCGCCGAGAAGTCGGCTGGCCCTAATGGGCTGCCCGTCTACGTGATGACCCTGCAGCACCTTTCGTTCATGGACTACGCCTCACGGTCCAGCGAACTGAAGACCCGCGAATGGGCCAAGATTCAGGGCCGCTTCGAAGACATCACCTTCGTGCCCCACCACGGTGACTCCCTGCACCTGCTGCGTCGCCGCCTCGACCACTCAGCCGTCAGCCCCGTGGGCAAAGCCCTGATTGCCACGTCGGCCCACGCCTCTGCGGAGATCTGGACGGAGCATGGTCTCGGGGTCCTCGCTGAACTTGGTCCCGAACACTTCGCCGACCTGTATCCGCTGCACCCGATCACGGCCCTCGCCGCTCCGATTCTCGCTGCCCAGATCGGCCAACACGACCGCAGCCTTTCAGGCTTCCTCAACAGCGGCGAACCCAATACCGTCCGCCACTCGCTGGCGCGGCACAGCACCGAAGAAGCCGACCATGCGAGCACGGTCCGGCTGCCACAGCTGTACGACTACTTCCTGAATTCTGGACGCACTACCCTGCTCGCTTCCGCCAACGCGAGCCGGTGGATCGAGGTCGATGCGCGTATCCGGGACGCCAACGGCCTCCCGGACGCTGATCAGGACATTCTGAAGACCATCGGTGTCCTCAACCTGATCGACTCCGACGGGGCCCTCAGCGCCACCGCCCCGATGATCCACTTTGCTCTCCACGACCCCACCGAGGTGGCCGACCCCGACGCCTTCACGGCGCTCGAAGAACGGCTCGCCGACCTCGTCCGCCGGGGTTTCGTGGTTCACCGCGAGTTCAGTGGCGAGTACCGGGTCTGGCAGGGCACGGACGTCGACATCGACGGCCGACTCAAGGAAATCATCAGCCACTTCGATGACGCATCGGTCATCGATCGACTCGGCGGGCTCGTCCCGCAGGCATTCGTGGCCGGCCGTCACAGCCAGGTCACCGGCATGATGCGCGTGTTCTACACGGCGGTCAGCGGTTCGGAGACCAAGACAGTCGCTGCCCCAGATGAGCTGAGGGAGCCTGCAGACGGTCTCGTCGTCTTCCACCTCGGCACCCAGGCCAACCGGCCGAACGTCGATTCGCCCCTGCCCGTGCTCGTCGGTACCACGCCGCAGCCCGATGTGGTGCTCACGACAGCCACCTACCTGGTCGCGCTCAAGGAACTGAGCAACGACCAGGGCCTCGACCACGTCGCCCGGCGCGAAGTAACCGAGCGGATCGTGCAGGCCGAGGCGGAGCTGCTGGAGCTGATGCAGGACGCCTTTTACCCGCCGTCCTCCGACGCATCGTGGAGCCTGTGGCACAGCGGCATTGCCCCGGGCGAAGAACCCGCAGCCTCCGACCTGACGGCCCGGAGCCTCAGCGGACTGGTCTCCCTGGCCTGCGAGTCGGTGTACCCGCACACGCCGCACATTCGCAACGAGATGCTCGGTCGCCACGTCCTGACCAGCCAGGCCGCCCAGGCCCGCGGCATACTGCTGACGGCCATGCTCTCGGCGTCCGGGCAGAAGAACCTTGGCTTCAAAGACGGTTACAAGCCCGAGCGCGCCATGTACAGCGGCGCGCTCGCCTACCTGGGACTGCACCGCGAAAACGGTGTGGCCCAGGCCGAAAGCCAGCAGGAAAGCCTGCTTCCGTACGGCTTCTCGTCGCCTGGTGAGGGCCACGAGCACGCCCAGCCCGCCTGGAACGCGTTGAACGAGGTGCTCACCGGCGCCACCGAACGACTGAGTATCGAGGAGGTCATTCGGACCCTGATGAGCCCGCCCTTCGGGCTCAAGGCCGGAGTAATCCCGGTGTTCCTAGTGCCAGCGCTCGTCATCCGCCGGCACGATGTCGCCTTGTTCGAGGAAGGTACCTACCTGCCCCGACTGACCGTTGACGTGGTCGAGCGCCTCGTCAAGGGCCCGGGACGCTTCTCCGTGAAGTACACGCCGGCCGGAGATGGCCAGCGCGGCAGCATCATCAAGAAACTGATGGTCTCCCTCGGCGTGGAAGCTCCACGCTCCAAGGCTCTGCGCAACCCCGACCTGCTCGCGGTCGCCAGCGCATTGATCACCCGGGTGGCCGACCTCAACAAGTACGCGCGCACGACCAAGAACATCTCCGCCGATGCCCGCGCCGTTCGCGCCACCATCGCCAAGGCGGTAGACCCCGACGAGCTGGTCTTCCACGCACTGCCCAAGGCTCTTGGCCTGCCCGAGGTCCCGGCAGGCACGCGCACCAACGCAGAAGCGGCGAACACCTATGTCGAACGCCTCACTGCGGCAGCGGACGAGCTCGTCGCGATCGAGAGTCGGCTGCGCGCGGAGGTCGTCCGAGTCCTGGCCAAGGAGTTCCGCCTGCCGACCGAACTGTCTGAGCTGCGCACTCAGCTGGCGGCCCGGCTGCGAGGCTTCGCGGACGCTGTACTGACACCAGACCTGCGGGGCTTCGTCGACTTCGTCCTCAGTGACAGCCTGGAAGACGACGACTGGCTGGAACCAATCGTCGTACGCCTCACCAACTCCGCTCTCGGCGACTGGGACGACCACGAAGCCAAGGTCTTCCCACAGAAGGCCCGGGCGATGGCTGCAGCTCTGGATCGCGTAGGACACCTGCACCACGCCGGACGCGAGGTCCGGAGTCGGGAAGAGAAACTCGACGCCCAGTTGTTGACCTTGACCGACAGCGCCGGCGTGGAGCAGCGCACGCTGATCTACGTACCCGAGCAGGCACGCGGCGAGGCCGACACGCTCGCTGCGGACGTCCTGAAGCGGGCGGAGAAGGCACTGGGGCCGGACGGTGCACGGATCCTTCTCGCTGCCCTCGCCCAGCGCGTTACCGAAGCCGCGACAGCGGCGAGTGAAAGGAAGGCACAGGGATGACCGACGAAGCCGACACCAAGAAGGTCCGGCACGTGCTCGGCATCTCCGGTGGCAAGGACTCGTCTGCGCTCGCCGTCTACATGCGTGACCGAGTCCCGGAGATGGAGTACTTCTTCTGCGACACCGGCGCCGAGCTGCCTGAGACCTACGAGTACCTCAACCGGCTCGAGGCCGCGCTGGGCAAGTCGATCGTGCGGCTCAACGCCGACCGCGACTTCGACCACTGGATGGAGGTCTACCAGGGCACCCTTCCCAGCCCGCAGATGCGCTGGTGCACCAAGAACCTCAAGATCAAGCCTCTGGAGGACTGGGTCGGCGACGACAAGGTCATCTCCTACGTCGCCATCCGCGCCGACGAAAACCGCCTCGGCTACGTCAGCACAAAGCCGAACATCGAAGCCGTCTTCCCCTTCCGAGAGGATGGCATCGACAAGGACGGCGTCATGCGGATCCTGGACGAGGCCGGCATCGGCCTGCCCGACTACTACGAGTGGCGCACCCGCTCTGGCTGCTACTTCTGCTTCTTCCAGCGCAAGCACGAGTGGGTCGGCCTCAAGGAGCGCCACCCCGACCTGTTCGAACGGGCCATAGAGTACGAGGAGAAGGTCCGGTACCGGCACACCGCCATGAAGGGGCGCAACTACACCTGGTCGCAAGGTGAATCCCTTCAAGAGCTGATCGAGCGCAAGGAAGAGATCGAGGCCAAGCACCAGGCGGCCTTGGAGCGCGCTGCCAAGCGCGTCAAGCCCAACCGGCCCCTCCTGGAAGTCCTCACCGACGCCCTCGACTCCGATGACGACGAGGCAGGCTGCTCCGTTTGCCACCTCTAGCCAGGTGACCCCCGGTCACTTGACCGGGCAGAGGCCCGCCTTGTGGACGTACCGCGAGGCGGGCCTTTTCCATGGCTCTCTGAGTGGCTGTCAGTCCTACCTGTCACACTAGATGTGCCAGAGCCGCAGAGTCGTGTACGGGGGGGCTATCTGCATGTCGGTTTCGAGCATGACCGGTCGAGACGCGCTGACCCGCATGGTGCAGAGGCACCGTGAGGAGGACAGCCCGGGGTTGCCCATCGAGGTCGGTCTGCTGCGGATGCTGGACGGGGAGAGCTGCCGACAACTTGATCAAGACCTCCGCGAGTTCGCCTCGCCGTGGGAAGTTCACCAGGCCACTGATACCCTCGCGCCCGCCCTCCCTGACGAACCGGGCTTGTACATGTTCGTCTGGCGGCCTCAATTCCAGTTCGCGGTCGATAGCCGTCCTACCTACGGAAGCTTCCCGCAGCTCCTCTATGTCGGGCAGGCGGGAGCCTCCAGGTCCGACTCCGGTAACACCATTCGGCAGCGCTACAAGGAGTACCGCAGGTATTTGCGCGCCAATCCCGAGAGCTTGTGGACCGACAGTGAACCAAAGACCAGAGAGCAGCGGTTGAGTCGCTATCTTCCGCTGCGCCCCATGGAGTTCTGGTGCACCACGGTGACGGACCGAAACCGGATCCGGGGACTGGAGAAAAGGCTCATCCGGTTGTGGAACCCCCCTCTTAACGACTCTGATCGCCCCAAACTGCGTGGGCGTCTCGGTGTTCCCCGAGCCGCCTGGACGTCCTGACCGCCGCAGCATAAGAAGAGGTATCTATGCCCTCCAAGACGTTCGTTCCTGCCTTCGAAGCCAAAGTGGGGAACTGGAAGTACTACTCGTGCCTTATGAGCTACGCGGCGGTGGCACGGGAAATTAGCTTCGCGCACGAGCTAGGTGGCAACCAGGACCTGGGGACGATGATTCAGCGCGGCGTTGGAGCGCGCACGGCTGAAATCACCGACTACCTATTGACGAACGAGAACCGATTTCTCGGGGCCATTATTGTCGCGGCCTGGGGAGGCGCTCCGGAGTACATCCCGCTGGAGATGGAGAAGAATTCTGAGTACGGTGATGTTCTCGCTGGCGTGGACCGCAACTTTGGAGTTCTAACCTTTGACGGCACCCACCAGTTCTTCGCGCTGGACGGCCAGCATCGTTTGAAAGCCATCAAGGACGCGGTCAAGCGGAACCCGGAGTTGGGGCGCGAGGACATCAGTGTGATTGTGGTTCCGCATTTCGATGACGAAGCGGGACGCCGTAGGACCCGACGTCTCTTCACCAATATCAACCGCAACGCTGTCAAGACCACCGCACAAGAGAATATCGCCCTCGATGAGGACGATGGTTTTGCGATTCTGACCCGCCGCCTGCTCGACGACCATGAGTTTCTTGGACGAAAGGGCGTGGTGCAAGTCTTCAGTAAAGTGGGCAACGAGGGTGAACTAAAGCTCGCTACCCGTCAGGTGGGTGTAACTGGCACCGCGTGGACGACGATCGGGGTTCTGTACGATCTGCTCACGGACTTGGGTTTCGGTCTGCATGAGAGCATGAACAAGACCTCTCAGCGAGCAACGGACGACATCCTTGACGAAAGTTACGAGGTACTCGCCAAGCGCATTGATGAGCTGCTCGCTGCTTGCGGGAACATGCGGGAGCGCTATGAGGCGCACGCGGCGCCTAAGGATCTCCGTGCGCCTAAGGGCCGAGATGGGGATGGGCATCCCTTCATGCGCCCCGCTGTCCAGGTCCAGATCGTCCGAGCTGCCCGTCACATCATCGAGCAGAATCTCCTGGATTGGCCGGAGCTCCTGCGCCGCTTGAGTGAATTGGACTGGAAGATGACCTCTGCGCCGTTCTCGGCAGTGTGGCAGGAAACTCCGGATGGAAGCCGGAAGGGAAAAATGATTCCGGCCAAGGACAACAACCAGGCTCTTTACGAATTGCTACTCGTCCATCTCGCCCCGGCTTCTCGTGCACAGATCGACCGCGCTATCCGTACATACCGGACGGTGAAGAACGAGCGCTACGCCGTGTCGGCTGATGAGCTGGCACGACGGCTGCCCCTCGCTGAGTAGGTAGCCAACTCTTCTCCCCGGTGCGTTGCCCGCCGTTCTGCTGGCCAGGTCGGGGTCTTAGTGGTCTGCCCAACGGATGCCCCTGCAGCACCGTGTGCGCTACCCAACGCGTATGCCCCCGCGGTATCCCCGTCCGCGGGGGCATACGCGTTTCCGTAAGTTTTACCTGGCTGATGCCACTGCCAGTCAGCGTCGCTGATGTGGGAGATCGTCTGCCCACAGTGCCAGATACGTCTCGGGAGTTGCTGCTTCGAGTAGGCCAGGGTGCTCATCGATGTCGAGCCGGGGTTCCTGGTGGGTGGGTAGGAGGTCGCGCCACTGGCGCTCGGCACCGGCTTCGTACGCGTCGCGCAGGCGTTCTCGGACGAGCTCGCGCTCCTCCTCCTGTGCTTCGCGAAAGACACGCCTTTGAGTACGGCGGCGTTGCTCCTCGGCCTCTTCGTCGGCTGGCTCGTCCGCGATGTGCTGGTCCTCGGCACGTAGGCCCGGCGTCCGCTCCGCGATCAGCTGGTCCTCTCGGTGGAGCTGCTCGCAGGTGGCAAACAGGCGGCGCGACATGCCCAGTTGCACTTCGGTGCCGGGAATGCGGCAAGTGAGGAAGTCGTCCAGGCCGACGCCCCGTGCGTGAAAGCGGAGTGTCTCTTGATCTTCTTGCGCGGTCTCGGCGCGTACATGAGCCCGTAGCTCATGCGTGGCTGGATCGCGTTCCAGGGGCGTGGTCAGACCAACGAGGGGGCGTCGGCGGGTGGAGCGGTCCACAGGAAGGCCAACGGTGCGCAGCCGCGAGGGAGGGATGGATCGCAGGACAAGGTAGGTCAGCATCTGCGCGCGGGCAGCGATGAGGAGGGCGTCGTCGCTCTCGGCGAGGTGGCCCTCGGGTGTACTGGGCGCCGTGGGGGTGCTGTGGCCGCCGGCCGATTGTGCGGGCGGGCCATGGTGATGGCCGTGGTCGATGGTCAGGAACAGATCCCCTTCGGGCTGTACGGACGCACCGCACAGAATGCGGCGATGCGCGTAGGCGCGCAGCACTTTGCTGCCCTCTTCGAGCTGCTCCCACCCCTCGACGAGGCGCTTCTTGCGGACATCGCCGCCCTTGGCCTCGATCAGCCAATACGCGTTCTCGGCCTCCCCACAGGTCCGGGAGCGTGCGGGTCGGGTCCTTGAAGTCGTTGGTCAGGGCGGGGATGGGACCCCCGTCCTCAAGGTGCCAGGTCTGCCCGAGACCCATGAGCGATCGGCAGACCCACTCAGCCATGGTCATGCCCAAGCGATTCCGAGCATGCTTTTGGCGGTTCGTTCGGCGCCGTGCTCGTACACGACATTCACGGTCAGACGTCGGCCGGAGCTGTGTGGGAGGGGATGCTTCCAGGGCGACGTTATGCATGCCGAGGTAGGCGTACAAGGGAGCGACGTGAGCCACCAGTTCACCCCGGGCCAGCTGCGGCACGTGGTGCAGCCAAGGCACAACGTCCCTGCCCACCTCGGTGGCTGCCTTTACTATCTCCCGCCACGTGGTCGTCGGCAGGTACCAGACGTCGTCCTTCGCCGGGAACGCGCCCGGTGAGGACCACGCTTGGTGGTTGGCGGTGCCCCACTTCTGATAAGGCCGTTTCGCAGGTCCGCCGCGGAAGAGCACTGGTACGTCCGCGCTGTCGACGAAGGTCTGGGGCGGGGCATCATTCATGTCGGCGAAAGTCACCAGGACACCGTCGCAGGGACGGCTTGCACCGAGACGTCAGTCGCCAGTCATTAACACGCCGTGGCACGCACTGAGGATGGTGGGTTGCGCGTTCACATTTTTCCAGTCGGCATGTGTTGTGAGGAACAAAGGCCGTAAGGGGCCGGGTGGGCCCGGACGTAACGTCTCACAGCATCTTCACAGGCCGAAGCCCCTCGCGGAAACAATCCCGGGCCCGCCCGGCGTTGTGGATCACCGAGCCGAGGAGGGGGAGGTGTCGGGCCTGAAGCTGTTCCACACGACGACGAGCGGCGCGACCGAGGTCGCGCCGCGTCTTGCTGAGACCGAGGCAGATGTGCAGGGTCTGGTCGAGACACACATGGAGGCGCTTCTGGGCGTCCAGTTTCTGGCGAGCGAGTACAGCACTGGACCTGTACATGGGGGCAGGATTGATTCGCTCGGTCTGGACGAGAACGGATCGCCCGTCGTTGTGGAGTACAAGCGCGGTCTCGACGCCGGCGTCATTAACCAAGGGCTGTTCTACCTGCGGGGGTTTTCCTGGTGAATTTGGATCTCGCGGCCTGAGAGGCTGTTCGCGATGTTGATCACTTCCAGCAGGGAGGCGCTCGAACCACCGCCCACGTTGATCACTCCGCTGGCGGTCGGGATCGTGGCCGCGGCGATGGTGGCGGCGACCGCGTCGTCGATGTACGTGAAGTCCCTGCGCTGGTGCCCGTCTCCGTACAGACGTAGTGCCTGGCCGGTCAGGGCGGCCGTGAGGGCGCGGTGCGTGAACATGTCGGGGCGCTGCCGGGGGCCGTAAACGGTGAAGTACCGCAGTGCGACGACGCTGGTGGGGCAATGGGCCTGGGCGGAGTGCGCGAGGCAGAGCTGCTCCTCGGCGAGTTTCGTGACCGCGTACGGGGATGCCGGCTGTGGCCGGTCGGTTTCGACGCTCGGACCGCCCTCGGTGGGGCCGTAGACGCTGGAGGATGAGGCCACCACCAGCCGGGGAATGCCCATGCGGGTGATGGCGTCCATGACGCGGTGGGTGGCGAGAACGTTGGAGGCGACGTACTCGCTGAACTTCGGCCCCCAGGAGGGGCGTACCCCGGGGATGCCGGCCAGGTGAAAGACGGCGTTCGCGTCCACGAGAAGCGGCTCGATCGCGCAGTTGAGGAGGTCAGCGGTGATGTGCATGTACCCCGGGAGCCTCTGCAGGGCGGCAAGGTTGGCTGCGGCCGTGGGGTCGGTGGCCGGGTCGCGGCGGTCGACGCCGACGACGACGGCGCCGGCCTGGACGAGGGCATGGGCGAGGTGGGAGCCGATAAAGCCGGCGGCGCCGGTCACCACGGCCCGGCGGGGGACGGTGGTGGTCAGGTGGGATGCGTGCTGTGACACGGAGTTCTCCAGGAATCCGAGGAGGGTTGTGGTTCAGGCGAGCCGGGCGAGAACGGTGCGGCCGTGGGCGCTGAGGGCGAGATCGTCCTGCTCGTGTCCGCGGACCAGGGCGGTGACGGCCTCGATCGCGCCGAAGGACTCCAGCAGTCGCTGTTCGGTGTCGTTCAGCGGCGTTCCGTATCCGGCGAAGAAGGCCGTGCGGAGGTAGGGGGCGGCCTGCCAGCGGCGGAATTCGAGCCGGGCGAAGTCGCGGATGCGGGCGTCCCGGCGCATGTGCTCGAAGTCGCACATCCCGAAGACCTCCCCAAGGAGCCAGTTTCGCGGCTGGTAGTCGAGGTGGCACACCGCGCTGTCCATGAGCGTGTTCGCCAGGACGTCCGCGCTGTGGCTCATGCGGTCGCGTTCGGCCGTGGAGATGAGGCCGGCCCGGTCTGCACGGACGATCCACTCGCGTAGCCGCTGGGCGAGTTCCGTGCCGACGGCGCCGGTACGCGGTACCGAGGTGGCGTGATGCAGCTTGCCCAGCACCCGCCCGGCCTCGTAGTGAGCCTGCTCCTCCTCCGGCGACCCGGGCGCGACCGTATCCGCCCGTACGCCGCGCACCGCGGTGAGCAGCAGGGTGCATGTTCTGTCCTGCTTGCCCACCACTCGGGGGACGTGCCCGATCAGGTGAGCTCCCCAGGCGAGATAGGCATGGAGTTCTCGGGTGTATCGGTCGCGTGCGCTGTGCTGCTTGGCGAAGAACTCATTGCCGTCGGCGTCGACCAGACGCAGGACTCGGGGCGGGAGAGTCGGATCGTGCACGATCCGGACCGCTCCGAGCGCGCCGCGTGCCAAGCTCAGGCGCGGATCATCGGACAGCGTGATCACGCGACAGCCTCCTGCGCTAACTCGGCCAGGTGCTCAGTGTCGTTGTGACGGTCGAGCATCCACCGTCTCTGTCCGAGCCGGTTGAGGTGGTGTTGCCACCGGGTGATGGACCCGTGAGAGACCGTGAATCCGGCCGGCGATCCGAGAGGAATACCCAGGAGCAGGGTGTGGGCGACGATCACGGTCTCGCCGTGCGCGGCGAACAGGATGCGCTCACCCTCGTGATGGTCGATGAGCTCCCGTAGAAGGCGGCCGGCCCGCTCCAGATAGCCGTTCCACGTGTCGGATCCAGCAGCCCAGGGCCTGTCCGGATGGGCGTGAGGCCCGCCATCGGCGGCGGTCTTCACCTCGGCCCAGGGTCTGCCGTCGGCGGCACCGTGGATCGGACCATCGAGGCGGTCGTCGGTGGACATGGGGAGGTTGAGGGCCTGGCTGATGATTTCGCCGGTCTGGCGCAGACGGAGGCGCGGGCCGGCGTACAGCGCGTCGAACGGCTTGTCGCGGTGCTCGGCGGTGAGGCGGAGTGCGACCCGTTCGGTCTGGGCGTATCCGCGGTTTGTCAGCCCGGTGCAGGTGCGCGGGCCGCCGACCAGGCCGTCGACGTTGCACTGGGCTTCGCCGTGGCGGACGAAGACGAGTTCGGTGGTGATCATGCGGATCCTTGGGTGCAGGGTCGGGGCGACCAGCTGTAGCGGTAGCCGTTGCGCCCGGCGTAAGGAGCGGTCAGCACGGCGTGCAGCGCGAGGAAGTCGTCGAGCCGCTCGCGATCTGTAATGCCAAGCCGGGGGTCGTGGCGTACGGCGGCCTCGTTGTAGGCGCGCAGGGCGGAGTCAATGGCTGGAGCCGGCAAAGGACCGTACGTCAGGACCAGCGACGCGATCAGCTTCGCCAGGTCGTAACCCATCGGCGCCAGCGTCAGATCGTCGGTGTCGACCGTGTAGATCTCGTCGGCCTCGGTGATGATGAAGTTTCGCGCGTTGCTGTCCTTGTAGAAGGCGGTCGGCCCCTCGGCGGTCTTCTCCAGCAGCGTCAGCAATGCGTGCAAGGCCGCGCGGTCCGGCAGGTACCCCTGTTCCAGCCTTCTTCGCAGGGCAGCCTGCCGGGGATTGATGTAGTCGCCGAACGCGATGCCGTCACGGAAACGGTGGGGCCTGTTGAGCGCGGCCGGCCGGAGGTCGGTGGTCCAGGCGGCCCCGTGGGCGTCGCCCAGTAACCCAGCCAGGGCCGACAGGTCCTCGGTCCGGGCAGGACGGCCGTCGATCCACTCGTAGGTCAGGCTTGTCGGCCCCACCACCCTCAGCGCCGGCAGCCGCAGCGGCGGTGCATGCTCGGCGAGCCAGGCGTGATGGCGGGCTGCCGAGGCCACCCGGCCGGGGGTCTCGTAGTGCTTGGTGAACTGGAGAACGCTCACGACCGTCCTCCCCCTGACTGGGCCACTACGAAGGTGACGAGGGACTTGGTGGCGAGCGGCCGGTCCGGCAGGAACTCATGCAGTGTTGCCGCGAGCGCGCCCGGATTGCCGTAAAGGCCCGGGGCGAGGTCGTACTTCGGGTTGGTGGCCAGGTACTCCGCCACGTGGTCGTGTCCGTCGAAGGTGAAGCTGTGTTCCTCGTGCTCCACACCCAGTACGTCGAGTGACGCGGTGGCCAGGTCGACGAGGTTGCCGCTGTGCGCCGAGCTGTACAGGCTCTCGTGTTGCTCGGCCCGCGGGTCGAGGCCAGCGGCAGCGACCAGCTGGTCCATCTCCCGGTAGCTGTCGAGCCCCTTCGTGACGAGCACCGCCAGCCCTCCCGGGGTCAGCACCCGCCTCATCTCCGCGACCACGGTCTGTGGCTGCGGTGAGTGGTAAAGGCAGAAGGCTGCGACGGCGACGTCAAATGACTGGGCAGGAAGCGGCAGTTGGTGGAAGCTGCCCATGAGGAAGCTGACGGGGATGTCGGGGAGCCGTTGCGCGCGGCGTAGGGCCTGCTCGATCAAGGCCGGAGCCGCGTCGAGACCGAGTACCCGCCGCGGCCGGAGTTGCTGGGCCAGGGCCAGACTGCTCGTACCGCGACCACAGCCGACGTCCAAGACCAAGCCGAGCTCGTCTGCCCGCTCGTGGTGGGCGCGCACCAGGCGCACGATCGTGTCCGGTACCGGGCATCCGGAGGTTTTCGCCCGCATCAGGGCATTGGACCGGCTGGCCAGCCGAGAGGCGTGCCCGTACAGGTCCGCTTGCCGAGCGGGGTCCAGGAAGGGGTTGGCGCCGCTCATGCCGCACCCTCCCCTCGGGGGTGCGGAGCGCTCAGCGGTGCTCGGCGGCGACCTTGCGCAGCCAGCGGCGCGTCTGTCGCCGGTTGCGCAGCAGCACCACGTCGGCACGGCCCGAGGCGAATTCCTCGATCTTGGCCATGACGCGCGGGCGCATCTTGCGGCGGTACGTCGCCACGTACTTGATCACGCCCCAGTGGATGCGGTTGTGCACCCCGTTGCCCTTGTGCCCTGCCCCGTGCCGGATCTGGCGGGAGAAGATCCCGTACAGCGCGGCCACGGTCGCGACGTCCATGAGTACCACCGTGTCGCAGGCTTCGAGCCGGATCTGCAAGGTGGAGTTGTAGTTCCCGTCGATCACCCACTTCGGCTGCGCGACCAGGTCCCGCTGCAGGGCGGCGAACTTCTCCATGGGCAGCGCGTTCCACGCGTCGTCGTAGAACGCGGCGTCCAGGTGAGTGACCGGGGCGTCGAGGATCCTGCCCAGCTCGCGTGCCAGGTAGGACTTGCCGCTGCCCCCGCAGCCGACGATGGCGACCTTCTTCATGGTGCTCCAGCGTAGAGGCGCTCGGGTGCCCGGTCGGACCGGCCGGTCGGACACGTTCGGATGATCCAGGTGCCATGGCCTGGGAAGGCAGCCGCATCACGCCGCTCCCCGTTCCACATCTACGGGGCTGGCGGTCGTGTCCAGGACGGCTTCCAACGCGCCGATCTGCCGACTCAGGCGGAACAGGTCCAGGCGGTCCAGGCACGCCGCGATCAAGTCCGCGTGCTGCTGAGTGCCGGCGATCCGCTGGAGATGGGCGAGCCGCTCGATCACCTCGCTGCCGGAGCTGACGATCAGATCCTTGGGCACGAAGCGGTCCGCGTGCAGGATGTCGGCAGGGGCGAGCGGTAGGCAGCCGGCGAGGACAGCCTCGAAGATCCGCTGCGTCATCTGCCCGACGACGGCGTACCGCTCCGGCAGCATCAGCACGGTTGCCAGAGACCTGCCGTACACGGCGTGGACCGCCTCGAAGGGGAGCCTGCCGAGGAACCGGACGTGCGGCCAGCGATCGGTCTTGGTCCACTTGCCCCCGACCAGGTGATCGAAGCGGGTGGCGGCTGGCGCGAAGAAGCGGTCGAAATGCTCGTCGCGGTCGTACTGGTTGCCGACGTACCCGAGGACGAGGTCCCTGGGCTTCTTCGCGAGCACGATCGGATCCGCCTCGTCGAGAAGACGGTCGTCGACCGGGAAGAGCAGGCGGTGGGCGCCCGGCGTCGGCTCGAGAGCGGCCTCGCACACAGTCGTCTGGCGGATGCGCCGCCACACGCTGTCCGACCGGAGCTGGCGGTCCTTATCCCAGATCACGGTCGGGGTTCCAAGCCGAACCGTGTACCAGGTGACCAGCTCTGTCTGACGGTGCAGGTCGCAGGTGTGCCCCGCGGTGGCGCACGGCGTGGTGTTGCGCCCGTCGATCGCCCAGCGCCACTCAAGGAACAGGACGTCGATGTCCGGGGTGCCGCTGTGGAAGGCGTAGGCGTTGCCGAGGTCGTCGCCGGCCTCGTTCAGGTCGCGGTTGGCCTGCAGGAAGACGATCTCGTGGCCGCGGCCGAGGAGGGCGTCGATCAGGGGGCGACGGTGGCTGCGGCCCCCGTCCGGGGTGTCGGTGATCCCGTTGCCGAGGAATCCCCAGAAGCTGTATCCGATCTTCACTTTGTGATCCACCGGCCTTCCAGCAGCAGGGCGTCCAGTCCGGAGTTGGCCAGGCAGTCCAGGGCCATCTCCGGTGTCCCGCAGATCGGCTTGCCCTTGACGTTGAGGGAGGTGTTGATCAGCACCGGCACCCCGGTGCGGCGGGCGAAGGCATTCAGTACGTCGTGCATGAACGCGTTCTGCGACCGAGTGACGGTCTGAAGGCGTGAGGTGCCGTTGGCGTGCACGATGGCTGGCACGCGCTCGCGCGCCTCGTCGGTTACGCCGGACGCCATCGACATGTACGGCGCCTCTTGGCCGAGGGTGAAGAACTCCGCGGCGCGCTCGGCCAGGACCATGGGAGCGAAGGGGCGGAACGGCTCCCGGAACTTCACGGTGGCGTTCAGACGCTCGACGACCCCGGGTTCCAATGGAGAGGCGAGGATGGAGCGATTCCCAAGGGCGCGGGGGCCAGCTTCGACTCGTCCCTGGAACAGCCCGACGATCACGCCGTGGGCAAGCTGGTCGGCGAGGAACTCGGCGGACTCCACGCCCAGCGTCTTCTGCTGGAGCCCGGGCCACGGCGTGAGGTCAAGGGCCTGGTGCTGGTACGACGGGCCGAGATAGCAGGCCCGTGCGACGCCGGACACAGGCCGCCGGCTGCGGCTGCCGGTGTGCACGGCGATGGCGGCCCCGATCGCGGTGCCGGCGTCGCCCGGGGCGGGCGGGACGAAGACTTCGTCGAAAATTCCGGCCTCGATGATCCGCCCGATGCTCACGCAGTTCGTGGCGACTCCACCACCGACACACAGGCGGCGCGATCTGGTGATCGTCCGCGCCCGGCGGGCCAGATACAGCATCACCTGCTCGGTGCGCTCCTGGAGCGCGGCGGCCAGATCCCGGTGGACGTCTTGGATCGGCTCGCTCGGGTGACGCTCGGGGCACGTCTCGTCCATGAAGCGGCGAGAAGTCCTCGGGTAGCCAGAGATCAGCACGCGCGGCGGGAAGTAGGCGGGGTCGAGCGAGAAGCCCGTGGGTGTGGTGCGCACCGCCCGGGCAAAAAGGTGGCGGAACCGCTCCGGATCGCCTAGGGCGGCGAGCGCCATCACGGTGCCCTCCTCGTCACCACGGCGCCACCCGAGGTGCTCGGTGACCGCGCCGTACATGTAGCCCAGGGAGGCAGGGTCGTTGATCGCCTCCAGGGTGCGGGTGGAAGGGTGGAGCGCGTCCTGTCCACGGGCGATGGTCGTTGTCTGCCGCTCGCCGAGGCTGTCCACGACGAGAACGGCGGACTCGTTCCACCCGGAGGCGGCGAAGGCCGTCAGCTGGTGGGCCTGGTGGTGCAGGACAGGTGATACGCGGGCGGAGGGGAATTGCCGGCCGAGGGCGCGGGTGCGCAGACGGGTGCGCAGCGCCACCTTGGCGAAGCCGTGAGCCCTCGGCAGCGCCCGGTCGCGCGTCGTCGGCGACAGAGACAGGCGCAGGGCTGCCGGGGACTCGGCCAGGTAGTGGGCGGGCTGGAAGTTGTAGGCGACGGCGTCGATGTCGGCTGCGGTGAGCTGGGCCTCGCCGAGCAGCCACTCGACTGCGTGGTGGGGGTAGTCCTTGGTGTGCTTGTGCTGAGAGAGGCGCTCCTCCTCCACGAAGCCGATCAGCTCCCCGTTTACCAGGAGGGCAGCGGAGGAGTCGTGCGTGAAGGAGCACAGTCCGAGGATGACCGAGGGCGCGCGGTCCATGGTGGCCATCACCGTGTCCCCGCCGTCTCGCGCGCGGTCGAGGCGCTGGCATGGCGGTTCAGCACGCCGTACCAGGCGATGAGCGCCTCGCCCAGCGGCCCGTCGATCTTGTCGGCGACCCGCCATGCCTGCTCACGCGCGCCGTCCTTCCACAGGCGGTAGCTGCGCAGTGTCTCGGCCATCGTGTCCCAGCCCGGGTGGCCGGTCACGTCCCGGGCCTCGACCTGGTCGAGCAGATCGTCGAAGCCCCGCCACGGTGTGGTGAGGTCCGGCATGACCGGGCTTGCGGTCACCGCGGTCAACTCTTCCGCCTGGTCGAGATGGTTCTCGTAGATGTGCAGTGATCCCACGTGGTGGTGGAACTCGCCCAGCTCGGCGCCGAGCCAGCCCGCGACCAGCTCATGCAGCACGGTGTAGAAGAACAGGTCGTACGGCATGCCGATCCACACGTCCTGACCACGCATCGTCGTCGACATGTGCAGGCGGCCGGTGCGCAGGTGGAAGCCGAAGCCCAGTGTGCAGGGCACGTCCTTGTGCCCGGCGGCGTCCTGGGCTGGGTCGTAGAGCTGGATCAGGGCTCGGCGGGAGTCGGGGTCCTCTTTGAGGATCTCGACGACGCGGCTCAGCTGATCCACTTTGCCGGCCCACTTCCGCATCCGCGGCCCGTACGCGCCCCGCAGGACACCGTCGTCGGCGTACTGCCGCAGGCGTGCGTTGTAATCGAAGATCCACGGGGCGTCCGAGCCGGAGAGGTGCCACACGGTCTCCGCCACGGCGAACGCGGGGTTGATGACGCGTGCCGGCGGCGCGTACAGCAGTCGAGCCCGCGGCTGCGTCAGCCGCATGTGGACGTCTCGCACCTCACGGGTCGCCATGCCGCGAGGGCTGACCCTCTCGCCGCTCTTGGCCAGGGCGACAGCGCCGACGAAGAGTTCGGCGACGCTGTCGGCGGTCAGGTGTGTCATCGGACAGGTACTCCTTCGCCCTGCGGCCGTCCGGACTCGGCGGCGCGGGCATCGTGGTTGATGTGGTGGGAGGGCATGACGTGGCCGCCCGAGCGGCGGGTAATGAGGCATGCGGCGTCGGCTGCGCTGTCACCGCGCCACCGGCACACCGCGTCCGTTGCCGCTCGGTCGGCAGGCGGGCGCGGACCGCGCAGTGCGACGAGGGCGTCGGCGATGTCATCGGCGGTGCTGCACCTCTGTGCAAGGCCGTGGTCGGAGAGTCCGAGGGTGCGCTCGCCGGGCGAACCCAGTTCGAGCACTGGCACGCCCACCAGCGCGGCTTCGATGCCGCACGTCGAATAGGCGCTTGCCAGGGCGTCGGCACCGGCGAGGCAGCCACGAGCGCCGACCCGGGGATCTGCCACGGCCACGAGCGGCCGACCGTCCCGTTTGAGCAGGGGGGCGAAGACGTCGACACTCTGTGCCGGATGCGGCGCGATGACGAGGCCCCAGTCGCTGCCGGCCTGCCATAGACCGTCCAGCAGCAGGTCGGCCTGGGCCTTGAGCCGGTCAGGACCGAAGGGCTGGCAGGCCCACACCGCGATACGGGCAGGACTGCGACGCGGGCCGTGGGCCAGCAGATGTTCCAGGTAGCGCCGCTGGGTCTCGCGGCCGAGGCCAGCGAGTGCATCGAAGCGGGGCTGGCCCAGGACATGGACTTCGGCGTCAGGGTGGCGCACCCACGCCTTTGCGAGGGGGAGATCCCGCTCGCCCATGACCACGATGTGGCGGCTGTGCAGCGCGGGCCATACGACCGACTCCGCCGTCCAGGCCCCGTGCTGGACGTGCACCGTGTTCACCCCATGGCGCTCTGCCACATGTACGGCCAGCGCACCCAGTGGGCTCGTGTCGTTGCTGACCAGGACGGTATGCGGCCGGAGGGCGGTGAGGACGCCGTCCAACCATGTCTCCGCCCGCACGACCGATCGCCACGACGGCTGGGTGCACCCGCCGCTTGTCTCCAGCAGAACGGACACGAGGCGGACCAGTCGGGCCAGTTGAACGTCGTGCTCGCCGACTCGAACGACGCGGCCATCGTCCTGCAGCCTCAGCCTGTCCACGGCGCCGGAAAGGTCGAAGAGACCGGTCGGTGGCGAGCACAGGTTCACCCCCGCGACGCCCGAAGCCGGGCACCGCTCCGCCGGGTCGGTCGCCAAGTCCACCACGAGGCTGGGGCGCCCGTTCCGGGCTAGCTCCTCCAACACTGGTAGCAGAGTGGCCGCGTGACGGGACGACCACGACAACGCCAACACCTCGCTCACTGGAAGCTCCGAGGGAGCCGGACTCGGCATCGATGCGGCCGCCAGGGCAGGAGGGAGATTGCGTAACTGCGCGGAGCGGAGGGGGTTGTGAGGGGCTGGGGCTCCGAGCAGGTAGGCGATGCCAGACCAGGTGACGGTGTACGCCTGGTACTCGCGGGAGCTGCTCGACCGCAGCCCGACGAGTCCTTCGTAAGGCGCGAGCCTCACCCGACCTGGGGCCTTCGCGAACGGCTCCCACGCGCTGAGCGCCGCCAGCTTACGTACGACCTGTGCCACCAGGCGCCGCGCCGGCACGTGCTGGACGTACAGCCACCCGGCGCCACCCGGCGTCCTCGCGAGGTCAGCGCCGTACGCTTCGAGGGCCTCCATCACATGGTCGACACGCGCTTCAGCATCGCGCGGGTCGATGGGCAGGGCCTCCAGTTGGGAGGTGGTGATCCGGTCGGACTTCATGGTCGCGAGCGCGCCCTCGCCGACCAGCGCCCAGAGGGGCTTGCCATCGGAGTCGACGCGGGCGATGCCCAAGGCGCTGCGCTTGGTCGGCGTCATACCAGGCTCCCTTCGAGGATCGGCCCGGTGTCCATCAGCCGCAGCAGGTCCTTCGGCGATTTGGCGACGACGGGGACCGGAGGGGTCGGGGTGCCGTAGCCCCAGGCTGCGTGCACGTACGAGACGCCGGCGCGACGGGCTGCCTCCTGGTCGACCGCCATGTCTCCGACGTACAGGGCATCGGCCGGGTCGGCGCCCAGGTCGATCAGGGCGAGCAGGATCGGGTCTGGCGCGGGTTTGCCCCGCCCTACCCCGTTCGGCGTGCGCACCGTGGCGAAAGGGACGCCGAGCTGAGCCAGGAGAGGGGCGGCTCGCGCCAACGGCTTGGACGTGACAATCCCCAGCCGCCAGTCGGCAGCGGCGAAGGCATGGAGGACCTCCGCGACGCCGTCGAACTGTCGGGCGAGGTGAGAAGCGGCCGTTGACGCCTTGGCGTAGGTCTGATGGATCGACTCGGCGTCAGCGAGCCCGAGCTGCTGCATGATGTCGGAGAAAGGGCGGCCCAAGTGCCGTTCGTACTCCCCGAACGGCACGTCGAGGCCGTGGTCCTCACGGACCTGGCGCCACGCGCGCTCCATGACCGGGCGGGTATCGACGAGCACGCCATCCAGGTCCAGCAGCAGCACACGTACGGCTTCGGTGTCGAGGCCCAGCCTCGTTCCGCCGGAGGTGGGCGCGGGTAAGGACGTAAGCCGGGATGACATCAGGGATCTCCAAGGGAAGGGGTTAGGAGGTGAAGGGCGACTCGGTGCGCCTTACGAGAGCGATCACTCTCTTGCCGCGTCCGTCTTCCTTGGGGCAGGCAGCCCAGGCGTCGGCCGCTGCCGACACGAGGTGTAGGCCCCGTCCGCTGGTGGCATAGAGCGAGACGATCTGAGGCACCGGGGGCTCAGGGAAGTTGTCTTCGACCTCGATCCCCACAACACCGGCCTGCAGGGCTAACGTCAGCGTGATCTCTTCGACGGGCTCGCCTTCCTCTCCGGACGGAAGGCTCAGGCCGACGGCCGGAGGTCGGCCGTGCCGCTCGGCGTTGGTGGTGAGCTCGCTGACAATCAGTACAGCCTGGTCCAGAAGGTCTTCCACCCCCCACGCCGTCAGCGCTTCCCGGGTGAAGGACCGTGCCTTGCCCGGAGCCCTGTCGTTGGCGGCGAGCGTCAGGCTCTTTTGCTGTTCGGGAGCGCTGATCACACTCCCCAGACTTTCGATTCGGTCCATGCTCGCCTTCTCACAACTGGTGCTTGAGTCCGCGGAGGACTCGATCGGCGGTCTTGTCGGAGTGGTCGAAGCGGCGGAGATTCTGCACGAGCACGGCCACCGGCGGGGGATGGTCGAGGTGCCGTACTCCGGACATCGGAGCGGGAGCGCGCCCGTCGCCCAGCGCAGCCCGGGTGTCGGTGCCAGTCGTGTGGCTGGTCTTCACCGGTTTCCTCCCGGACAAAGGCAGTTGGTGGTTTCGTTGACCACGAGCGAACCGTGGATCACATCGCGGCGGTATCTCCCGGCGGCTGCCGGGGCCGTCAAACCCGTCAAAGATCGTTTTGGTGAACCGAGGTAGACGATGGCGCGCGAGCGGAACGCGAAGCTGGCCGACGCGATCGCGGAAACAGGCTGGTCGCAGCAGAAAGTGGCGGCTGCCTTTGTGAGGGTCGCGGCCGAGGTGGAAGCGAGGGAACTGCTGGGCACCAGCCGCTCGCACATCGCCATGTGGGTGGCGGGAACACAGCCCTCGGGCAGAGCGCCCCTTATCTTGTGCGAGACGTTGTCCCGACGACTCCAACGCCCCATCACACCAGCGGAGATCGGGCTCTCCGCGCCGGACGCGGGTGCAGCCGCAGCATCGGAGTGGAACGTCGATACGCTTACTGCGCTGGTAGACCTTGGGAGAAGCGACGTGGACCTCGAACGCCGCCGACTGCTGGCCGGCGCCGCCTACTCGGTGGGTGGCCTGGTTCTGCCTGGACAGCAGTGGTGGGATGAGGCTCCCCAGCGGGCGAAGTCCCGCTCCGCCGCGACGAGCCGCAGGGTCGGGGCCGCCGAAGTCAGCGCTGTGCGTGAGATGACAGAGTTCTTCTCCCGAAGAGACCAGCGCCACGGCGGCATGGACGGCCGCACGGCCCTCTACCAGTACCTCGTCGACGACGTGGCCAGGTACGTCGGAGGGGTGTTCACCAGCGACGACACCCGTCGCGCCCTCCTCGCCGCTGCCTCCGAGGCGGTCTACGTCGCCGGCTGGATGAGCTTCGACGCCTCCCACCACGAGGGGGCGCGTCGTTACTTCACGATGGCCCTCAAGCTTGCGGCGGAAGCCGACGACGCTCCTCTCGCCGGCCACATCCTGCGAGCGATGGCTCACCAGGCAACGGACCTCGGTCACCCACGGGCTGCCGTCGACCTCGCCGCGGCTTCCGTGGAGCGCAAGCGGTACACCCTCGCGACCCCTCGCGAGCGGGCACTGCTCGGCGTGGTGCAGGCACGCAGCCTTGCCGCCGACGGACAGAAGCGGGCGGCGATCGCAGCGCTTCTCCGCGCCGAGGACGACCTCGCCGCGGCGGACGCCGACGACGACGATCCGAGCCGGGTGTGGTTCTTCCAGCGGGCTTCCCTGGCCCACGAGACCGCCCGCACCCTGTGGACGCTCGGCGATCTCGACGGAGCGCTCCGAGAGTTCAACAACAGCGTGCTGACCAGGAAGGCCGACACCTTCAGCCGGACCCACGCGGTGACGTTGGGCTACATGGGCACTGTGCAGGCCCGCAAGGGGAACGTGGAGGCCGCGTGCCACACGTGGGCACAGGCCCTGGACGCGATGGAAGGCGTGCAGTCGGGCAGAGCGCGCGAGGCAGCCGTGAACATGCGCCGGGTGCTGTCCCCCTTCCGAAATCGGGGAATCAGCGTGGCGGCGGAGATCGACGAGCGCGCCAAGGCCGTACTCGAACGAGTAGCCTGACGGCGCCATGGTGGTGAAGGCGGGCATGCTGTGGTGGACCGCCTTGCCGTGCCGCGAGCGGAGAAGGGGGAACCCGTGTCCACAAAGTCCATCGAGGTGCCGGTGATCGCCGAGGTGGTCGGGGGCCACAAGGGGCGCCTCGACGACTTCAAGGGCGGTGTGGAGTCGATCATTCGGCTGCGCCCGGAGTACCCGGAGGAGACCCTGCAGGGGATCGAGGAGTTCTCTCACCTCCAGGTCACCTGGTTCTTCAACTTCGGCTCTCCTGAAGACGTTGCCCTCCACGCGCGCAGCCCACGGGACAACCCGGACTGGCCGGCGACGGGAACCTTCGTGCACCACAACCACCGGCGTCCGGCTCGCCTCGCTACCTCGTTCCCGCGGTTGCTCCGCGTCGATGGACGAGACCTGCACGTCGCTGACCTCGATGCGGACGACGGCACACTGGTGGTGGACCTGGTGGCGGTCTTCAAGGAGTTCCTGCCGCGCGGCACCGTCACCCAGCCCGCGTGGCCAAGCGAGATGCTGAAGGACTACTGGAGGAACGCCGCCGAGCGCTGACTCGAGGCATCCTCCGCAACCGAGGCTGGCGACCGGCAGGGACGTAGCCGTCCGAGCGGGCGCCAACCAGGGTCGCGCACGGCTGGACCGGCAGGCATTCATCACTCGGTGCCTCCGGCGGTGAGGGATGGGGTGCCTTCGCCTGGTGGAGCCGCCTGCTCACCACGGATCAGCAGTAGATGGGCGCCGGTTTCGGTCAGCTGACTGCGCCGTTCAGCCGCTATGGCCTTGGGGCCGAGGTGCGATGGGGTGGGAAGTACGACCCCATAGGACCGAGTGGCCGTGAGGGCATCGAGCATGCCCACGAACGCGGACGGCGTGGAAGAGTAACGCTCCATGTAGACGCCGGCCAGTGTCAGCTCGTGACGACGGCAGTAGTCGCTGATCGCCATCGTCAGAGCCAGCTGACGAGCACGCGAGACCCGCACCAGGCGCAGGTAGCCGAACACGAGCGGACCGGTGACGTGCCGCTGTTCGGTGAGGGGTTCCAAGATCATGACCGTCCATCAGGTCGTCTTTGGAGGGGCCCTTCGAGCCTGATGGCGGCCGGGTGGTCGGGGAATCCACGGCCGTCCCACTTCTGTCCCACTTCCGTCCACCTGGCGCGACACAGCGTGCTTCGATGGCAACGGAAGGGAGTGGCACGTGGCGACCGTTCATGAATGGACCGGTCTGGAGGCGCTTGCCCTCCGGAAGGCTCTCCGCTTGAGCGTGCGCGCCTTCGCCGAAAGACTGGGCGTCTCGGTCAATACCGTCAGTAACTGGGAGAAGTTTCTGGCCAAGCGGCGACCCAATACGGAGAGCCAGGCCATCTTGGATACAGCGCTGGCCCAGGCGAACGCGCAGACACACGTGCGTTTCGAAACAGAGCTCGCGAAACTTGCCGAGGGGGACACCCCTCCGGAAACGACCGGGCGCGTCACCATTCCCCGCCCACGAGCCTGAGACTACGAGACGTGGGCCGACGACTTGGAACGCGCAGTAGTGGCCCTTGCCCGCCAGAACTTTTCCTTCGCAGAATCACTTCTGCACCGCTGGACCTCTCGCTACAAAGCCTCGGAACTGGATGAACGGGGCTTGTCTTTGCTGGCACGTTCCACCGCGCTGCAGGGAGACCTGATGCGAGACCAAGGGGCCGTCGTAGGCCCTCTCTCGGCCCAGCGCGCATACGCCAACGCTCGTTCGCTCTATACGCAGTTGGAGATCCCGCGCCGCGTAGCTCAGCTCGATCTCTCCCTAGCCGTCGTCACGGAGATGGTCGGCGAACTTGAGGCAGCGGCGCGCCAGTACGAGGACCTGGCAGCCGACGATCGACTGTCCCCTCGTGACCGTGCCCGCGCTCGTCTGTGGGTGGGCACGGCTCTGAGCAAGGACGGCAACCACGACTATGCGGTCAGCGTGATGGAAACAGCGGTCCACGTCTTCGAGGACCTCGCCGAACAGGAGGACTGGTCGGTCGCGCAACAGAAGCTGGCCCTCGCTCACCGCGGTTCCGGAAACCTCGATGCCGCCCTACGCCTCATCGACCTTGCACGCAGTACGGGCGTCACGGAATCGCCCATGCAGCGGGTACGCCTGGACACCGCATATGGCCACATCCTGCTCTCCGATCCCGCCACCCTGGATGATGGGCTACACGTCCTCGACGACGCTGCCACGGAGGCGGCCCAGTACGGGCTGAGCCACCAGCTCCGCAGCATCACGGACATCCGGAGGACGGCCGACGGGGCAGCCCGCCCCACACGACGGTGACCAGGGAGACAAGCGAGTGACCGACAACCAGCCGGCCATCACCGAGGAGCAGATCAGCAAGGCCAAGCTGGTCTGGGACTTCCACCAGATGCATCACGACGTGGGCCCCGTCGACGTCGCGATCGGGCTCGGCAGTCACGATCTCGGCGTGGCCGCCTTCAGCGCCGAGCTGTACCGTGCCGGCCTGTTCCCCACTCTCGTCTTCACTGGTGGCAACAGCCCGACCACAGCCAAGGTGTTTCCCCGTGGGGAAGCCGTACACTTCCGCGAGCACGCGCTCGCCCTCGGTGTGCCGGATAGCGCAATCCTCGTGGAGCCGAACGCCGGCAATACCGGCCAGAACATCACCCTGTCCCGCGAGGTCCTCGCATCCGCCGGCATCACGCCGAAGTCCGTGCTGCTTGTCTCCAAGCCCTACATGGAGCGCCGCTCCTTCGCCACCGCCCGCAAACTCTGGCCCCAGGTCGAGGTGACCTGCGCCTCGGAGCCCATGGAGTTCGACGACTACCTCAAGAGCATCGGCGACGAGAAGCTCGTCATCGACATGCTCGTCGGCGACCTCCAGCGCGTTATCGAGTACCCGAAGCTCGGGTTCGCCATCGAGCAGCATGTCCCGGAGGACGTACATGCCGCGTACGAGTCCCTTATCCGCGCCGGATTCACCAGCAGACTCATCGCCGCATGACCTCCCCGCGCCCGGTGGGCTGTGCGCCATCCATCAGCCGAACTTCCTGCCGCGACTGAACACTCTGGCCAAGCTGTTCGCGGCGGATTACTGGATCGTGCTCGACGACGTCCAGTTTGCCCGCCGCGACTACCAGCACCGTGCCCGGCTGGCCAGCATGTCCCACCCATGCCGACGTCAATGGCTCTCGATCCCTACCCACCTTCCTCATGGTCGGTCGACCCTCATCCGGGATGCTCTGCTGGTCGACCCGGAACGCTCGCGTCGACGAGTCATGCACATGCTGGCGCAGCACTACGGCGGCTCCACTGACTGGCCGCTCTTCCGGCAGGAATTGGACTCCGTGCTCGACGAGTTCTGGCGAACGGACAAAACTGCTGATGTGGCCGAGGCATCCACCCGGATGCTCCTCGGACTGATGGGATGGAAAGGCCGCATCCTGTACAGCAGTCGTTTGCCCGCCCGCTCTGAGCGGTCGCAGCGACTCGCCGACCTGGCAGCGGTAACCCAGGCCCGGAGCTACATCTGCGGTACCGGCGGTACACGCTACCTCTGTGTGGTCCCCTTCACCGCTCACGGGATAAGCGTGGTTCCCTTCCGTACGCCTGCATCTGGGGTGTGGGATGGTGGGCACGAGCTAAGCGCCGTGCACCCCTTCATGACCTACGGCATCCGGGCCGTAACCAAGGAAGTGCGTGCCGTTGCCTCCCTGCATCGCTTCGCCGATTAACACGCAAACTATTTGCATGAGGTCGGTGACAAGACGGGCTGCGACGGTCCTACTCCCTCGGCCGGGTCAATCTACGGCCTGTCGGTCATTTTGCCTGTACTGGGGAAAATCGTAGCCAGCGGCGAGAACACCCCAGAAAGAGTCCGCAGCCCGACCTGGTAAGTGCATCCGGGCATAAAGGGGCCTGCGGCTTTCAGTATTCGCTCATGGCAGACGCGAAAGCACGCCCAAAGGCTGGAACACCACGCGGGGCTATGTCAATCTACAAGTCCCGAAAGCATGTGGGCAGGTGAATGGCCCACCGGTTACGAGGTGAGGAGCTTCTTCTCAGATGTGCTAGCCCATGTCATTTTGGTTGACCATCCCGTCCACCTCTCCTTTTGTTGCCTACCGCTTGGATTACATCCAAGAGGTCCCGGCGCCGGGGCGTCTCAGCGGCCATCTCTTTGTGTGGTGAGATAGCTAGCTGGCCAATTCGGGAAAGATCTAGTGCAGCACGAGTATCGCCTTCTTCCTCTGAGTTCCGGCCGTTGGGTAAGAATCTCGGATCGACAGGCCGAGTCACCGCAGCTCAGGCCGGCGGCGAGGGTCATGTTGTTTGGGCAAGGTTCAGCGGCGCTGCGAACACAGCAAGTGGTCAAAGACCAGGAGAGCAGGAACATCTGCAAGACGTGCAGTAGGTGCCGTGAGTGACAGCCGATGGTCGGCTTCTTGCCCGGCACGACCGGAACATAGACCACGATCGCCGGTTAGCCAAACCGGCGATCGTGGCGACCATTGAGGGTGTTCGCGGTCGGCTTTGCTTGGCGGTGGAGCCGCAGCGAACGCAGGACAGCGCTTGGGCCTGAGAGGAGAGCGAGAGCGTCGCTGGCCTGTGACCTTCTGGCATCAACAGCAAGCCGTCGCTGAGGGGTGGCAATGCCTCCTCCTGCTCAACAGGCCAGCTGAACCGATGCGTCGGCTCCTTTCGCATCCCACTCTCAAGGACTCACCATGCCTGCCCGTCTGCTGTCCATTCCCGCTGTCGCCGCCGCCTTGGACGTCGATCGCCGCACTGTCTACCGCTTCATTGCGGCCGGGGAACTTCCGGTCGTCGACCTGCGCACCGGAACGGGCCGCTCGCGCGTCCGTGTCCCCGCATCCGGCTTGGAGGAATTCATTACCAGCAGATCAGTCCCTTCCCCGCGCGCCCGCCGCTGACCTTCGCTGTCAGCCTGGTCCTCACCGTCCCTGGAACAAAGGAGTAGTGCCGCGTACCTGCGCAAGTTGAAGTCCGGCAAGTGGCAGGCGACCGTACGCAACCGGACAGGAGACCGGTTCAGTGAGTCATTCCCTCTCAAGGCTCAGGCGCGAGCTTGGGGCATCGAGATGGAAACCCAGTTCGCCCGCGGAGGCATGCGCGATCCGAGGGCCGGCGAAATGGCGTTCCGTGAGTGGCACGACCGTTGGTGGAGCGCGCGCGTGGTCGAGCGCCACACCATGCGAGGCGACGCCTCCTGCATCAAGAACCACGTCATGCCCTACTGGGCGGACTGGGAGATGCACGCCATCACCCGGATGGACGTCCAGAGTTGGATCCGCTCCCTGGTCGAAAAGGGCGCGGGTGCTGCCGCGATCAAGCGGGCCTACAACCTGACGTCCTCGATCATGCGCGCGGCCGTCGACGACGACGTGATCACGGTGAGTCCTTGCCGCAGCATCGACCTGCCCAAGATCGCAGTTAAACCGCCGCAGTGGTTCACACTCGATCAGGCGCAGAGCGTCCTGGACGAACTGCCGTCCCCCTGGCGGACGATGTGCCTGCTCGGCTTCTACACTGGACTGCGATGGGGTGAACTTTCCGGCCTTCACCGACACCGCATCGACCAGCGTCGCTCGCGACTGTTCGTGGTGGAGGTCAATACTAAGAGCGGCATCAAGGAGTACCCGAAGAGTTCCAAGAGCCGCCGGGAAGTACCGTTGCCATCCCATGTCCTGGAGGCACTTGAGCGCCACATCTACGGGCTAGACCGTGACGCGGTGGTATTTACCACCATCACTAAGGGCAGGGCCGGACGACTTCTCGATGACGGCAACTGGCGGAGGCAGACCTGGTGGCCGGCTGTAGAAGGCGCCTACTACTTTGACGGCGACGGTGAGCAGCAGCTCGTCCCGCACTACCCGCCGCACTCCATGCGTCACACCTGCGCCTCGTGGTTGGTGCAGCAGGGAGTCTCGCTCTACGAGGTCCAGCACCTCCTCGGCCACGAAAGCTTCCAGACCACGCAGCGCTACGCCCACCTGCAACCGGACGCTCACAAGGCAGTCCTGGGAGCCTGGGAGCGAATGGAAGCCCCGCTCACCGTAGCTGCATGAACGTTCCTCCACCCCTGTCCGTGCAGGACGGGGGTCGAGGCGTTTGAAAGCAGGCCACGCCCGCCTCGCGGCGTGCTGCAAATGCCGGTGGCGAGCGGAGACTTCCTGATGCCGGGCTACTCGCGGAGTCGTCTACGCTCGCGCCCAGTTGGAATGACCAGTTCGCTCAGGGGCGGGGAGCCGCATGGTCGATGAGGTGATATCCTGAGAGTGCTCAGTCCGGGACAGTTCCCCGGTAATCGGTGCGGGTTCTGACGGCCAGTCACCGAACTGTTAGCTCACTGAGTATCGAGATCCACTTCGAGTTTCGATCCGCGACGCGCCTTCATTGAAGGAAGACGTTGCACGTCAGGGGCGAACTCGGTTCGACGACATGCGTTTTTGCATGGGTCGGATCGAGCGCCCGTGCCCGGTCCGACCCCTACAGAAGGGTTGAGGGACCGGATGGAAACCGTCGGGTGGGCTGCCGCGATCGTCGGTGTTCTCAGCGGGGCAACGTGGATCGCGGGGCACGCGCTAGATCAGGTGCCGGTCATTTGCCGCAAGGCGGCCAAGGCGGTGCGTTCGGTGCGCGCTCTCAAGCAGGAGCTTCGGAGTCCCAAACCGGAGTTGGACGCTACAGGCCGAGAGCCCGAATGACTACGGACTCGTAGGCGGGGATTGACGGGGCGTTACTATGTCGACGCCCCGCCAGCCGATGTATCGCCCGGTCCCGTAGATCTCCACGGACGTACCGTCGGGGCGCCGGATCTTCCGTCCCTGCCGGACGTCAGCGCGGCCCCAGATGCGCAAGCCGTCGCCGGCCGCGGACACCTCTACGTAGGTGGCGCCCGCGTCGCGAACGATGGCCGCGGACCACGGGGCGAGACTCCCAGTGAGCGGGTTCAGGCAGTGAGCTTCTTCGAGTTGGCCACCGATCGGGTGATGGGCCGTGAAGCGCAACGAGCGAGGCCCCCGGGCTGTTGATCGAGATGTCTGACGTCTCAACCACGCTGCTCCGGGGCCTCGTTGGTGATCCATCCTGCCGCACTCGACCTTCCGCATGCACTCGCGGAGTGGGTCACCATGCTCATCGTCACCCGTGAGGGCGACCGACGCCGCAAGCTCCGCCCATCCCAGCGCGCGACGGTGGCACTGGTGTACCTGCGTGAACACATCACTCTCGCGAAGATCGCCGCCGGATTCGGGATCAGCGAGTCCACCGCCCACGCCTACACCAGCGCGGTTGTCGACCTGTGCGCCGAACATGCACCGGGCCTGTTGAAGACGCTGCGCGAGCACGAACCCGACTTCGTCCTGCTCATCGACACCCTCGCCGAGTGCGACCGGGTCGGCGACGACCGGGCCGACTAATCGCACAAACACCGGCGCCACGGTGTGATCGTGCAGGTGGTAACCGATCCGGGCGGCCGGTTGCTGTGGCTCTCACCTGTGCTGCCAGGCCGGTCTCATGACCTGACCGCCGCCCGCACCCACCGGATCATCCGCATCTGCGAGCGCCAGGGCGTCACCATCCTGGCGGATCTTGCCCAACCGGGCGGTGGCCCCTGGTTGACCACGGGCATCAAACACAGGCCCCCTGCAGGAACTCACCTCCACCGCGAAAACCGTCAACCCGGCCCTGACTGCGGCACGGGCACCGGTCGAACGCGGTGTCGCCCGCCTGAAGTCCTGGCGGATCTTCCGCAGAGCCCGCTGCAGCCCGAACCGCATGACGTCAATCGCCGAAGTCCGTCCTCACCCTGGAGCGGCAACGCTGAAGAAGCTCACTGAAGAACCACCACACCACGTCGCAGCTTGCGGCTACGGTGGGCGCGTCGTTTCAGAAGGAGGGGAAGTGCCCGAGCTACGGTGGCAGGTCGTGGCCGAGAGCCTCGAACTTAAGTGCAAGGCGCCGACAGCCGAGCAGATTACCATCGCCCGCGCCTTGGCCTTTCCCCTAGGACAGGCCACACCCGCGCTGGTCGCTGCCGCCGAGCTGCGCGTCCTGCTTCGAGTGCCTCTGGCACTCACGCTCGCCGGTGACTTCGGCGACGACGAGTACGAGGTCCTCCTCGATCTCGCGAACCGCACGGACCTGGAGGTTCCCGACATGGACGAGCTCGGGTGCCGGGAGGTGCTTAACGCCTGGCTGCGCGTCGCCCGTGACCGCGAGTCCGCCGCCGCCCTGCGTCGGCTAGAGCCTGCGGTCGATGACGTTGTTACCGCTCGCGACCGGCGCAAGGGGCCGGATATGCACGGCGAGATCTCATCAATCGGAGCCAATGGCCGACTGCACTTCCGGGGCGGCCACGGGCTCGGCACTGCCCCGCATCGGGTCACCCACATCACCCGCCCCGGTGAGGACGGCTACCTCGATCAGCTCCATCTGGCCCGCGAATACGCCGCTGCGGTTCAGAGCAACCCGGCTCGGATTACCCGAGCCCAGGAGGCGCAGCTTGAACGCTGGCGGATCAACTTTCCAGCGACCCCGGCGGCGATCGAGGCACTGCGCAACGCACTGGAGACAGCGGACGACGAGGCCGCGATGCAGCGGCTCTTGGAGAAGCATCCGGCGCTGCTGGCCGGCACCGTAGTGGGCACCCACGACACCTGGATCCGGCCCCAGGTCCAGCTCGGCAACCACTACATGGCCGACTTCATGATCGCCGGTCAGACCTCACTCGGAGTTCGGTGGACGCTGGTCGAATTGGAGAGCCCGGTCAGTCGCCTGACCAACCCTGGTAATAGGCGGGCGACAGCCACCCTGCGGCACGCGGTCGACCAGATCGAGGACTGGCGCAGGTGGCTGTCCACCAATCTGCACTACGCCCGCTCCGCGCGCGACGCCGACGGGCTGGGCCTGCCGGGTATCACGGCTGAAGTCCCAGGCTTGATCATCATGGCCCGCGAGACTTACGACGACGCAGCCGCCGAAATCCGGGAACTGCATGCCCGGCGCTCCCACATCCACGTACGCACCTACGACTGGCTGATGCGCATCAACGAATCCCCCGACCCTCTGCGCCGAGACGCCCCGGACCAACGCCTTCGGCTCGCTTGAAACCACCCGTCCCTCCGCGAGCAGCGTCAGCCTGGAAGAAGCGAGGCCCTGGCGTTCTCGATGGAGTGCAGAAGGCACGGCTTCATCGGGTGCGCCGGCCGGTCAGCCCGAAAGCCCACAGGCGTGCCTGCCGAGCCAACGGGCCGTGCCGGGGCCGTTGGGTCGTGGCAGCCGGTTCCGTTCCGGAGAGGAGGGATGCGCCGTGCGTCATGACGCTCGTTTGACGCTCTGGTCTCCCGCAGGCGGGACAGCGAGCCGAGTAATGGCCTCTGACCTGGCCTTTTCCGAGACCCGCTCGAGCCGACATCTTTCCGATGACGCACCACGTGGAGTGCGTCGCGATCCTGGAGCCGGTGAAGTAAGGAGCGCTGACCTGGCGCACTCAGCCCACCCGGTGTCGAGTCGGACGGCGACCGCCCCCGTCGCCGTTCTCCATCCGGGCCGCGTCCGGTCCGCGTCCCGTCCTGTCGGGCGTCGGGCTCGCGGCGAGCGCCCGTAGCAGTGCCCTGGCGACCGTGTCGTTCTGGCGGAAGGCGGGGGCGTCGGTGCGGGGGCGGGCGAAGGCGGCGACGGCGCGGTGGTCGGTGGGGGTGCCGAGGGCGAGGCGGCGGGGGTGGGGGCGGCCGCCGAGGGCGGGGTCGATGATGTGGGCGTCCGCGGGGGCGACGGTGAACCGGCCGGAGCGGTGGGTGTGGTCCGGGTCGGTGACGACCTCCTCCGCGAGCGCGCCCGCGCGATGGAGGTGCCGAAGCAGCGGATCCTCGGTGCCGTCGAGGTCCGGGCCGGGCAGGTACGCCTCGATCAGCGCTGTCGTACGGACCGTGTGGCCGGGCACCGTGGGGCTCGTCGCGGAGAACGTGCCCGTGGTCTCGTCGGTGTCGACGCGGACGTCGGCGCCGAGGAACCGGACGATCCCCGCACGGGAGAGGGCGAGGAGCTGGCGCAGCCGGAAGCCGGGCGGGCCGGAGGCGAGGAAGCTGAAGAAGCCGTGCCACCAGCCGTCGAGGCCGTCGCCGAGCGAGCGGGCCGTGAGGCGGCCCGTGGCGACCAGCCGCGGCACCTGCCCGTAGACCGAGAGCAGCGCGAGGAAGGCCCCGAGGTCGGCGCTGAAGCCGGCGTCCTCGCGGCGGGCGACGTCCCGGGCGATGTGGTCCCGCAGATGGGCCTGGAAGGCGTCCGTCGTCGGGAAGGCGAGGCCGTTCAGGGGGCGGTCGAGGGCCTCGAGATCCAGGCGGTCCGCCGGGTCGGGGACCGCGGTGGCGACCAGGTCCGTCATCGCGTCGGCGTACCAGTCGAGGCGGTCGTACGCGGTCAGGAACGCGTCCCAGGGCATCGCCGTCCGCTCCGGGTGCCCGTGGAACAGTTCGTGGTAGTGGCCGAAGCCGATCTCCTTGGCCATGAGGGGCCACACGTCGCGGCGCAGGTCCAGCGGGCGCCCTTCGGCGCCGAGGGCGTCGATCGCCTCGGGGCCGAAGTGCCGGGGCAGGGGAGGACGCGGGCCCTGGAGCCGGTAGCCGGTCTTGGCGTGGTACGGCACGCCGCGCCGTGACCCGACGTGCAGGATCGGCTCGCGGCCGGAGGGGAGGTAGACCAGTGTGCCGTCGGGCTCCGTACGGTAGGCGCCGCCCCGGCCCTCGGTGAGCAGGACCATCAGGTCGACGAAGGCGAGACCGAATCCGCGCAGGACGACGTGCTCGCCGGGCCGCAGCGCGGACAGGTCGGTGTCGGCGGAGAAGTCCGGCGGGAGATGGAAGAGGCCGTGCCGGCGGGCGAAGGCCGCATGGGCCCGGTGCGCGGGGCCGGGCTCGGAGGCCAGGTGGCCCTGGGCGAGCACCACGAGGTCCGCGCTCAGCGGCGTGGCGCGGTCCGCCAGGTGCACCTGCTGGGGGCCGTCCGGGCGGCCGGTGACGGCGGTGGCGGTCGCGCGGTGCCACTCGACGGTGACCGACGCCGGGAGTTCGGCCAGCACGCGCCGGAACACCCAGTCGAGGTAGGCGCCCTGGGCCCGCCGGGTGGGGAAGTCGGTCCCCGTGAGCGTGCGCAGCTCGGCCAGGACCCGCGGGTCGGCCGGTTCCGCGTACGGCGCGAAGCGCGGGGTGCCCCCGTCGGCGAACTGGGCGGCCCACCCCGCCAGGGAGGGCCCCGGCCGGACGGGGCCGTCGAGGGTGGACGTCTCGTCGGTGAACATGGTGACGTCCTCGGCCATGGAGTTCATCCGCAGCAGCGGGGACTGCTCGCGCCGCCAGATCCGCCCCGGGCCGGGGGGATGCGGGTCGACGAGATGGATGCGCAGCTCCTTGTCGCCCCGCCACAGCTCGGGGGCGTTGGCGGCGATGCGTTCCAGCAGCCCGGTGGCGCGCGGTCCCGCGCCGACGACGACCAGCGCGGCCGCGGGCCTCGCGCTCACCGGCCACCGCCGGAAGCGGACAGGGCCTCGCCGGCGGTCGCTCGGCGCGCGTGCCGGCGGAGGGCGGCCAGACGGGCCCGCAGTTGCTCCGGCGGCGTGGGCGGAAGCCTGCGCGCCGAGCCCCGCGCGTAGTACCGCTCCACGTAGTACTGGCCGACGCCGAGCACGGAGGTCACCGCGACGTACCAGAGCGTGGCGACCATCAGCAGGGGGATCACCTGGTACGTCTGGTTGTAGACCAACTGCACCGAGTACAGCAGGTCGTGCACGGCCAGGACGCTGACGATGCTGGTGCCCTTGAGCGTGCCGATCAGCATGTTCCCGGCGGTGGGGACGATGGAGCGCATGGCCTGCGGGATGACGATCCGGCGCAGCGTACGGAGCCGGCTCAGGCCGAGCGCCTGGGCGGCCTCGGTCTGGCCCGGGTCCACGGAGAGGATGCCGCCGCGCACCACCTCGGCGGCGTAGGCGGCCTCGTGCAGGGTCAGGCCGATGACGGCGGTGAGGGTGGGACCGAGCAGGTTCACCGTCTGGACGGTGAGGAACTGCGGCCCGAACGGGATGCCGAGACCGAGCGTCGGATAGAGGGCGCCGATGTTGAACCAGAACAGCAGTTGCACCAGCAGCGGCGTGGACCGGAAGATCCACACGTAGCCCCAACCGAGCGCTCCCAGAACCGCGTTGTCGGACAGCCGCATCACCGCGAGCGGGACGCCCAGCAGAAAGCCGAGCACCATCACCACGGCGGTGAGCCACAGCGTCAGCAGGAGTCCGTCGAGCACGGCGGCGGTGGTGAAGTACCGGCCGACCACCTCCCATTGGAAGGCGTCGTTGCGCACGACGGAGTTGAGCACCATGCCGAAGACCAGCAGCGCCACGGCGGCGGCGCCCCAGCGCCCCACGCGCCGGCGCGGCACGATCCGCGGCAGGTCGGTGCCGGGCGGGCCGGCGGTCTTCGGCGGCTGCTGAGCGGGCGGCTGCTGAGCGGGAGGCCGCTGAGCGGGAGTGACGGTGGACGTGACATCGGCGGGCGTGACCATCGTGAGGCGCTCCGGGGGAGGGAGGGGTGGGCGTGGGTGACCATGCCGGTGGCATCCGTACGCGGGTACGGTGCGCCGGGGCCGTCGCCGTCACGCTCGCCGCGTCCCTCAACGCGGCCGGAGAGGGCCACGCGCACAGCGGGCCCGCCCTGTGTCGATCGTAGGGGTGGACGGCTCACGGCTCTGTCAACCGCGTATGGCGAACCTGTGAACTCCGGCCCGGTGTACGGCCGATGGTTGACGAGCCGCACGATGTACTGCTCAAGTAATCGCATGGACGCCCAGCAGCGCTTGGTCTCGCGCGACCACATCGACTTCGGTCGGGTGTGGTCCGCCTCCTGTCCCGCCTGACTCGGCAGCGGGCCGCCCGACCGGCCCTTCCCTCCCTCGGTCACCCCGTCGCGGGCCCGGTTCCTCCTTCGCGCACGCTGCCGCGGCTCCACTGATCCCGACGCCCGACGTCGTCACGCCACCCACCGTCGCCCCCCGTTCTTCTGACGGCCCCTCATCTCTCCCTCGCGGCAGGCCGCTTCGCCCTGCCCGCGTCCGGCAACGCTTCCGAAAGGCCCCTCTGTCATGCCCGTGGAGTTCCTCGGCATCGCCGCCACCAACGACGGATCCGAAACCACCCCGCGCTCCGGCGCCGCCTTCGACAAGGACTACACGCTCCGGCTCGCCCGGGCGCACGAGGACCACGGCTGGGACCGGGTGCTGTTCGCCTACGGCTCCGGTTCCCCGGACCCCGCTCCGGCCGCCGCGTACGTCGCCAGCCGGACCGAGCGGCTGCAGATCCTGCTCGCCCACCGGCCCAACGTCTCCTACCCGACCTTCGCCGCGAAGACCTTCGCCACCCTCGACCAGATCAGCGAGGGCCGGCTCACCGTGCACTTCATCACCGGCGGCAACGACCACGAGCAGCGCCGCGAGGGCGACACGCTCACCAAGGACGAGCGGTACGCCCGCACCCGCGAGTACATCCAGCTCGTCAAGAAGATCTGGACCACCCGCGAACCCTTCGACCACGAGGGCGAGCACTTCCGCTTCCACGACTTCGTCAGCGACGTCTTCCCCGCCCAACAGCCCCGCCCCGGCGTGTCGTTCGGGGGATCGTCACCCGCCGCGTACGCCGCCGGAGGGGCCGAGGCCGACATCTACTGCCTGTGGGGAGAGCCCCTGGCGAAGACGGCCGAGCAGATCGACGCCGTGAAGGACGCGGCCCGGGCGGCCGGCCGGACCGACGTGCCGCGCATCCAGGTCGCCTTCCGCCCGATCATCGCCCCGACCGAGGAGCTGGCCTGGGAGAAGGCCCGCCGCACGGTCGGCGCGATCCGGGAGCGGCGCGGGAGCGGGCTCGTCCGGCACCACCGCGACGGCGCAACCGGGGCCGCGGCACCGCAGAACACCGGATCGCAGCGGTTGCTCGCCATCGCCGAGGCGGGGGAGCGCTACGACCGCGCCCTGTGGACCCCGACCGCCGCCGCGACCGGCGGGGCCGGCAACTCCAACGCCCTGGTCGGAACCCCCGAGACGGTCGCACAGGCGCTCCTCGACTACTACGACCTCGGCGTCGACATCCTCTCCGCCCGCGGCTACGACCTGCTGGACGACGCGATCGACTTCGGCCGGTACGTGATCCCCCTGGTCCGCGAGGAGGTCGCCAAGCGCGACGCCGAGGGGGCGGCACGCGGGCCCCGGACCCTCGCGGCGGTGGGAGAGTGAGCTCCGCGGCGCCGCTCCCCGAGCTGACGGTCGTCCACGTCCGGGTCTCCGACCCGCGGGTGGAGCCCCTGCTCCGTGAGCTCGGCGACGAGTACACCACCCGCTACGGCAAGGACGCCCACGCCGAACTCGCCCGCTACCCCGACGAGGAGTTCACCGCTCCGTACGGGGGAGTCCTGCTCCTCCTCCTGGAGCACGGCCGGGCCGTCGCGGGCGGCGCCTTCCGGCGCTACGACCCGACGACGGCCGAGCTGAAGCGGATCTGGACGCACTCCGCGCACCGCCGCCGCGGCCTCGCCCGGCGGGTCGTGGCCCAACTGGAGCGCGAAGCGGCCACGCGCGGCTACCGGCGGATCTTCCTCACCACCGGCCCGCGCCAGCCGGAGGCCCGCGGCCTGTATCTGGCCACCGGCTACACACCGCTGTTCGCCACCGATGCCGACCCGGAGTCCATCGGACCGTTGCCGTTCGAGAAGCACCTCCCCGCCCCGGCACGTACAGGAAAGGCCGTCGACCTGTGAAAACCGCGACCAGAGACCGTCTCCGCGGCATGGCCGCCCTCGCCCTGCTGCCGCTCCTGGCCCTGACCGCCTGCGGCTCCGGCGGCCCCGACGGCACGGCGCCGGCGGGAGCCCAGGGATCCGCCGCACCGGGCGGCGACCCGGTCGCCGGCGTGCGGAAGGTGGACTCCGTCGCCGCCCTGCTGCCCCCGGACGTCCGCAAGGCGGGCACGCTGAGAGTCGGCAGCTCGATCGGGACCCCGCCCGGCGCGTACTACCCCGACGGCGCGGACAAGGCGCCCGCCGGCCAGGACATCGACCTCGCCGACGCGGTGGCGAAGGTCCTCGGCGTGAGACTGGAACGCCAGGACGCCTCCTTCGAGACGATCCTGCCCGCCCTCGCCAGCGGAAAGTACGACGTCGGCACCGGCAACTTCGGAGTCACGACCGAGCGCCTGAAGACGATCGACTTCGTCACCTACGTCAACGACGGCCAGGGCTTCGCCGTGAGGAAGGGCGATGCGGCGCTCGGCGGGAAGGTCACCGACCTCACCCGGCTGTGCGGGCTGACGATCGGCACGGGCGCCGGTACGACGTTCGAGGCCACCCTCACCGCGCGCAAAGGGATCTGCGCCGAGGCCGGCCGCAAGCCCTACGAGGTGAAGGTCTACTCGGAGAACGGGGCCATCCTCACCGCGCTCCAGCAGGGCCGCGTCGACGTCGTGATGTCGACCATCAACGGCCTGCGCTACCAGGCATCCCAGCCCGCCGCCCGGACCGTCTTCCTCGGCGAGTACCACCGGCTCGACGTGGGCTTCGCCTTCAAGAAGGGCTCCCCGCTCACCCCGGCCTTCCGGGCCGCGGTCGACCGGCTGATCGAGGACGGCACCTACGCCCGGATCCTGAAGAAGTGGGGAACCACCGACTCCGCGATCGACGCGTCGAAGATCAACCCGCCCGAGCACAGGTGACCCATGAGCAGCGACACCCTCGTCCCGCCGGCCGCCAGAGCGGCCGAAGACCCGGTGACCACCCTCAAGGTGGTGCCCGCCCGCCACTACGCCCGCTGGGCCGCGGCCGTCGCCGTGATCGTGCTGCTCACCCAGTTCGCTCACGGCCTGGCCACCAATCCCGTCTGGGAATGGCACGTCTTCCGCGCCTACGTGCTGTCCGAGACCATCGTCCGGGCCGTCGGGGTGACCCTCCAGCTCACCGCCTACGCCACCGTTCTGGGCTTCCTGCTGGGCACCGTCCTGGCCTTCATGAGGCTGTCGCACAGCCCGGTGCTCAGGACCGTCGCCTGGGGATACGTCTGGATCTTCAGGTCCATCCCGATGATCGTCCAGCTCGTCTTCTGGTTCAACCTCAGTGCGCTGTACGAGGAGCTGGGCGTCGGCATCCCGTTCGGGCCGGTGTTCTGGTCCGTCGACAGCAACGCCCTCATCGGCACCATCGGTGCCGCGATCATCGGACTGACGCTGCATCAGGCCGCGTACGCGGCCGAGATCGTCCGCGGTGGCGTCCTCGCCGTCTACCACGGACAGCTCGAAGCCGCGGCGGCACTCGGCATCCCCCGGCTGCGGCAGATCCGCCGCATCGTGCTGCCGCAGGCCATGCGCGCCATCCTGCCCACCGCCGGCAACGAGATCGTCGGCCTGCTCAAAGGCACCTCGGTGGTCTACGTGATGGCGATCGGCGAGCTGTTCTACCAGGTCCAGGTCGTCTACGGCCGCAACGGCCGGGTGATCCCGCTGCTGCTGGTCGCCACCGCCTGGTACATCGCCCTGACCACCCTGCTCTCGGTCGCCCAGTCCTTCGTGGAGCGCCGCTACGCCCGGGGCGCCGACCGCACCCCGCCGCCCCGTCCGCTCCGGCGCGCCCGGAGCCTCGTCCGCACCCTGTCCCGGGGGGAGAACCGATGACCACCGACGTGATGGTGGACGTCCGCGCCGTCCACAAGAGCTTCGGCCCGCTGGAGGTGCTGCGCGGCGTCGACCTCCGGGTCCGCGCCGGCGAGGTCACCGTGATCCTCGGCCCGTCCGGCTCCGGCAAGTCCACCCTGCTGCGCACCGTCAACCACCTGGAGAAGGTCGACCGGGGCTGGATCAGCGTCGACGGCGAGCTGATCGGCTACCGGCGCCGCGGCGACAGACTGTACGAGCTGAAGGAGAAGGACGTCCTCAGGCAGCGCACCCACATCGGGTTCGTCTTCCAGAACTTCCACCTCTTCCCGCACCTGACCGTGCTGGACAACCTGGTCGAGGCCCCCGTCTCCGCACTGCGCCGCCCGCGCAAGGAGGCGGAGGAGACCGCCCGCCGGCTCCTCGCGCGGGTCGGCCTCGCCGACAAGGCCGACGCCTACCCGCGGCAGCTCTCCGGCGGCCAGCAGCAGCGCGTGGCCATCGCCCGCGCCCTCGCCCTTGAACCCAAAGTGCTGCTCTTCGACGAGCCCACCTCGGCACTCGACCCGGAACTCGTCGGCGAGGTCCTCGACGTCATCAAGGACCTGGCCCGCACCGGCACCACCATGATCGTCGTCACCCACGAGATCGGCTTCGCCCGCGAGGTCGCCGACACGGTCGTGTTCATGGACGCCGGAGTCGTCGTGGAACAGGGGCCGCCCGCGGCCGTCCTGGACGACCCGCGGCACGCACGTACCCGCGCCTTCCTCTCCAAGGTCCTCTGACCAGCCCGACGCACGGCCGCCCACCGTCACGCCACGCAAGGAGAACCACCGTGTCCACCCCGCTTCCCCGCCGTGCCGTCGCCGCCGCGCTCGGACTCGCCTCGGCCCTGCTCCTCGCCGCCTGCGCCAACCCCTCCGACGGCGGTACGACCGAGGTCGCGGCCGCGCAGGGCGGCATCACGAAGATCAACCTCAGCCCGGACCAGAACCGCGTCACCACCGCCAAGGTCGACTCCATCGCCGCCCGGGTCCCGGCGAAGATCCGCGAGCGCGGCACCCTGAAGATCGTCGACTCCTCCGGCTCCGCCGCACCGCTCACCTTCCGCGCCACCGACAACAAGACGGTGATCGGTGTCGAGACCGACATCGCCCACCTCGTCGCCGACGTCCTGGGCCTGAAGCCGGACATCCACACCGTCTCCTGGGAGAACATCTTCGTCGGCCTCGACAGCGGCAAGTACGACGTCGGCTTCAGCAACATCACCGTCACCGAGGAGCGCAAGGAGAAGTACGACTTCGCCACCTACCGCGAGGACAACCTGGGCTTCGAGGCGAAGAAGGGGAGCGGTCTCACGGTCCGCGGACCCGAGGACGTGGCGGGCCGGACCGTCGCCGTCAGCAGCGGCACCAACCAGGAGAAGCTGCTCGTCGAGTGGAGCGAGGAGAACGAGAAGGCCGGCCGCGAGCCGGTGGACATCGCGTACTACCAGAACGACAGCGACACCTACCTCGCCCTCCAGTCCGGCCGCATCGACCTCTACCTCGGGCCCCACCCGACCGCCGCCTACCACGCCGCCACCACCGGCAGGACGGAGGTCGTCGGCACCTACTCCGGGGCCGGCGCCACCCTCCAGGGCCTCATCGCGGCCACCACGAAGAAGGACAACGGCCTGGCCGAACCGCTCGCCGAGGCCCTGAACGAGGTCATCGAGAACGGCACGTACGGCAAGGTCCTCGAGCGGTGGGGCCTGTCCGACGAGGCCGTGACCTCGTCGCGGATCAACCCGCCCGGCCTGCCCAAGACCGACGCGTAGGCACCAGGGAGGTTGCGCATGAAGTTCCAGGTCCTCACGATCGTCGGCCACGCCCCCCACGCGCTGACCGGCGAACTCGGCTCCGCCGCGGACCGGCTGGCGGAGGTCGTGGAGACGGGCGTCGCCGCCGAGGAGATCGGCTTCGACGCGTACGCGGTCGGTGAACGGCACGCCGGAGCGTTCCTGTCGTCCAGCCCCACGGCGCTGCTCGGCGCCCTGGCCGCCCGCACGTCCCGCATCCGGCTGCTCACCGGCGTCACGGTCCTGGCCATCGCGGACCCGGTGCGCGTCGCCGAGGACTACGCCACGCTGCACCAGCTCTCCCGCGGCCGGCTCGAACTCGTCATCGGCAAGGGCGCGGAGGCGGGCCACTTCGACCTCTTCGGCCTCGACGAGGCCCTCCAGTGGGACTACCAGACCGAGAAGTACGAGCTGCTGCGCAGGCTCTGGCGCGAGGAGAAGGTGACCTGGCAGGGCAGGTTCCGCCCGCCGCTGACGGACACGACCACGGTCCCCCGGCCCTACGAAGACCGCCCGCCGCGCGTCTGGCACGGCTCGGCCACCAGTCTCCACTCCCCGGAACTGGCCGCCAGGCACGGCGACCCGCTGTTCAGCGCCAACGCCATCCAGCCCCGCGCGGCGTACACCCGGCTCATCGAGCACTACCGCGAACGCTTCGAGGCATACGGCCACGACCCGCGCACCGCCCACGTCGGTGCGGGATCGGGAGGACTGTTCATCGCCGACACCACCCAGGAGGCGATCTCCCGCTTCAGGGACTTCTACGAGGCCCGCGTCCGCCAGACCCACCGGCCGCGGCTGGAGGGCAGGCCCGGCTACAACACGCCCTTCCGCACCATCGAAGAGGCCGTCGCGGACGGCCCTCATCTCATCGGCAGCCCGCAGCAGATCATCGACAAGATCCTCGACTTCCACCAGGCGTACCGCCACGACCTGCAGTCCGTCACCGTCGACAGCTCCGGTCTGACCTCGTCCGAGCAGATCGACCAACTGCGCCGCTTCGCCGAGGAGATCGCTCCGGTCGTGCGGCGCGAGGCTCCCACCACGCTGTGGCGGCAGCCGTAGCCCGCTCCGCACGTGCCCGCCCACCACCGAAAGGTCCGCCCATGGCCACCGTCCTGTCCGTCTCCGGCAGCCCCTCCGCCACCTCCCGCACCGCACGCCTCCTGCGCCACCTGGACCGCCGTCTCACCGCCGAGGGGCACGAGGTGATCCCGCTGGACGTGCGCACGCTGCCTCCCGAGGCCCTGCTCGGCGCCGACGTGCGCCACCCGGCGATCACCGAGGCCACCGCGCTCTTCGCCCGCGCGGACGGCGTCGTGATCGGCACGCCCGTCTACAAGGCCGCCTACTCCGGCCTGCTCAAGTCACTGCTCGACCTGCTCCCGCAGTACGCCCTGGCCGGCAAGACGGTGCTGCCGCTGGCCACGGGCGGCAGCACGGCCCACGTCCTGGCCATCGACTACGCGCTGCGCCCGGTGCTGAGCTCCATGGGCGCCGCGCACATCGTCCAGGGCTGGTTCACGCTCGACAAGGACCTCACCGTGGGGGACGACGGCACCCTGACCGTCGCGCCGGGCCCGGCCGAGGGACTCGCCCAGGTCACAGGCCAGTTCTCCGCCGCCCTCGGCGGTCGTACGGCCCTGCTGTCCGCCGTCGGCTGAGCACACCGGCCCCGCTGTCCGCCGTCGGCTGAGCACACCGGCCCGCTGTCCGCCGTCGGCTGAGCACGCCGGTCCTGCCGTGCCCCCGCGGCACCCCCGCCCCCCCAGCGAAAGCGCCGCGCCCGTGAGCCTCACCTTCCACTGGTTCCTGCCCACCAACGGCGACAGCCGGCACGTCGTCGGCGGTGGCCACGGCACCCCGGTCACCGCGTCCGGCGGCGACCGGCCGCCGACCGTCGGCTACCTCACCCAGATCGCCCGCGCCGCCGAGGACCTGGGCTTCACCGGCGTTCTCACACCGACCGGCGCCTGGTGCGAGGACGCCTGGCTGACGACCGCGATGGTCAGCCGGCACACCGAGCGGCTGAAGTTCCTCGTCGCCTTCCGCCCCGGCTTCGTCTCCCCGACCCTGGCCGCGCAGATGGCCGCCACCTTCCAGCGGCAGACCGGAGGACGGCTGCTGATCAACGTCGTCACGGGCGGCGAGAGCCGCGAACAGCGCGCCTACGGCGATTTCCTGGACAAGGACGCCCGGTACGCCCGCACCGACGAGTTCCTGCACATCCTGCGGGGCCTGTGGGACGGCCGTACCGTGAACCTGACGGGCGAGCACCTGCGTGTCGAGGACGCTCGGCTGACCCGCGTACCGGATCCGCGCCCGGCCGTCTACTTCGGCGGCTCCTCGCCTGCCGCCGGCCGGGTCGCCGCGGCCCACGCCGACGTCTACCTCACCTGGGGCGAACCTCCCGACGCCGTCGCCGGGAAGATCGCCTGGATCCGCGCCCTGGCCGAGAAGGAGGGCCGGAGTGTCCGCTTCGGCATCCGCCTGCACGTCATCAGCCGCGACACCTCCGAACAGGCATGGGCCGAGGCCAGCCGGCTGCTCGACGGCTTCGACGACGAGACCGTACGCGCCGTCCACAGCGGTCTGGCACGCAGCGAGTCCGAAGGGCAGCGGCGCATGCGCGCCCTGCACGGCGGCGGCCGGGACGGCCTGGAGATCCACCCCAACCTGTGGGCCGGGATCGGCCTCGTACGCGGCGGCGCGGGGACGGCCCTGGTCGGCAGCCACGCCGAGGTGGCCGAGCGGATCACCGAGTACCACCGCCTCGGCATCGACGAGTTCGTGCTCTCCGGCTACCCGCACCTGGAGGAGGCGTACTGGTTCGGCGAGGGCGTCCTGCCCGTGCTGCGAGCCCGGGGCCTGTGGGGGTAGCCCCGCGCAGCCACCCCGGGCCCGGCTTCTGCGGTCCCGTTTCCTTCCGGTCGGTTCCTCGTTGCCCCGCGTGGCAGGGTGCTTCCGTGTCCTGTTCCCAGCGTGCGGACCTGCGAGGAGCGGTGATGACCGATCAGGACTTCCTGACAGCGAAGATCGAGCAGGGCTTCGACCAGCTCGACGTGAACGGCAACGGTGTACTGACCGAGGAGGACCACGTGGAGATGGGCCGCCGGGTGGCGTCCTCCCTCGGCCACGCCGAGGACTCCCCGGAGGCGGAGCGGATCATCGGCGCCTACACGGCCATCTGGCGGGAGGTGCACCTGCCGTTCGTCCCGGCCGGCAGCCAGGGGATCCCGAGGGACCAGTTCGTCGCCTCGACCCGTACGCTCGCCCAGGACTCCCAGGCCGCCAAGGCCATCCTCGGCAGGATCGCCGAAACCTACTTGCAGATCGCGGACCTCGACCAGGACGGCCGGATCAGCCCCGCCGAGTTCCTCGCCTTCCAGCGCGGACACTTCCCGGAGCTCACCGAAGAGAGCGCGGCCGAGGCGTTCAGCCACCTCGACACCGACGGCGACGGCACCCTGTCACCTGCCGAGTTCACCCACGCGGTCATCGAGTTCTGGACCAGCCCGGACCCCGACGCCACCGGCAACTGGTGGATGGGACGCCCTGCCTCGGCCGTGGCCCAGCAGACCCCCTGAGACGCCAGGCGGAGAGGCCGAGAGGGCGAGGGCGTCGCGGCGGCGCCTCTCGCCCCGGGGCGGAGGGATCTCCCCGCAGGAGCGGGCGGCGAGGTCGGCGGATCGTCAGGCGCTGGCGCGGGGGACCAGGCGCGTCGGGAGGATCAGGGGGGTGGGGTCCTGGCCGTCGATGAGCGCGACGAGCATCCGCGCCATCTCCCGGCCGAGGCCCTCGATGGGCTGGTGCACCGTGGTGAGCGGCGGGTCGGCGATCCGGGACACGGCCACGTCGTCGAAGCCGACCACGGCGACGTCCGAGGGGACCAGGCGGCCGGCCTCGCGCAGCGTGCGCAGCGCCCCGACCCCCATGTTGTCACCGGCGGCGAACACCCCGTCCAGGTCGGGACGGTGCGCGAGGAGCGCGGCCATCGCGGCGGCCCCGCTGGGCTCGGTGAAGTCGCCGCCCTCCGAGGCGTACGGTTCCAGCCCCGCCGCCAGCATGGCGTCCCGGTAGCCGCGGTACCGGGCTCGACCGACTTCGGTGTCCAGACGCCCGCAGATCGTCGCCACCCTGGTCCGGCCGGCCGCGATCAGGTATTCGGTCGCCGCGCGCGCTCCGCCGGCGTTGTCGACGTCCACGTACCACCGGGGATCCATGCCGACCGGTCGCCCGCCGAACACGACGGGCAGCTCCGCCTCCTCGGCCATGCGGGCCAGCGGATCGTCCTCGCGCAGCGCCATCAGCATCACCCCGTCGGCGCCCCTGGACCTCAAGAGCCGCTCCACGCGCCTGCGCCCCCGGTCGGAGGCGGCCAGGCAGAGCATGAGGTGGAGATCGGCGTCGTCCAGGGCGGCCGATGCCCCCGCGATCACCTGGGCGAAGAACGGATCCGCGAAGATCGAGGGATCCTCTCCCGAGACGACCAGAGCGGCCGCGCCCGTCTGACGGGTCGCCAGCGCGCGGGCGGTCGGATGGGGTACGTAACCGAGCCGGCGGACGGCCCGTTCGACCGCCTCGCGCTTGGCGCGGCTGACATGCGGGGCGTTGTTGAGCGCGCGGGAGGCCACCGACCGTGAGACTCCGGCCAGTTCGGCCACCTCGTCGAGTGTCGACTGCCGGCGGGGCACGCCTTCGGCCATGACCGCGTCTCCTGTCGCCTCCGGAACGCAGGGAAGGCTGGGAGCGCTTCCAGTTCCCAGACTGTAAAGCCTTCCGGTGGTGATGCGAAGTGCCGTTCGGGGATGTGAAGTGCCGGTCAGGCGGGGCTACTTGACAGGGCGTACAGGGCATCACACGATACCGGCCACACCCCAGGACACCGGAAGGCGTGCTGGGATCGCTTCCAGTGGGAGCGCTTCCACGCCCCAGGGTGCCGTACCACCGCACCTCCTCAGTGCGCCGCCCGCTCGGGACGAGAGCGTGCGGCGCTCCCTCGTCAGGAATGAGGTACCGCCATGCGCCGCAGCATCCGTGCCCTCGCGGCAGCCGTCCTCGCGCTGCCGTTGGCGCTCGCCCTCGCGCCGTCCGCCCACGCGGCGGACCCGACCACCATGACCAGCGGGTTCTACGTGGACCCGAACTCGGGCGCCAAGCAATGGGTCGCCGCCCACCCCGGCGACGGCCGGGCCCCCGCGATCAGCGCGTCCCTCGCCAACACGCCCATGGCCCGCTGGTTCGGCGCCTGGAGCGGCACCATCGGCACCGCCACGGGTGCGTACGTGGGAGCGGCCGACCGCTCGGACAAACTCCCGCTCCTGGTGGCGTACAACATCTATCTCCGCGACTCCTGCGGCGGACACTCCGGAGGCGGCGCCGCCTCCCCGTCCGCCTACGCGACCTGGATCGCCCAGTTCGCCGGCGGAATCGCCGACCGCCCGGCCGTCGTCATCCTCGAACCGGACGCCCTCGCGGACTACGGGTGCCTGAACCAGACCCAGATCCGCGAGCGTCAGGGCATGATCAGCGGCGCCCTCGCCGAGTTCAACCGCCAGGCACCGAACACCTGGGTCTACCTCGACGCGGGCAACCCCGGCTGGATCGGCGCGGCGGCGATGGCCCAGCGCCTCCACGAAGCCGGCCTGCGCCAGGCCCACGGCTTCTCGCTCAACGTCTCGAACTACTACACCACCGCCCAGAACACCGCCTACGGCAACGCCGTCAACAGCGAACTGGCGGCCCGCTACGGCTACACCAAGCCGTTCGTCGTCGACACCAGCCGCAACGGCAACGGCTCCAACGGCGAGTGGTGCAACGCGGCCGGCCGCCGCATCGGCACGCCCACCCGGCTGGGCGGCGGCGCCGAGATGCTGCTGTGGATCAAGGCCCCCGGCGAATCCGACGGCAACTGCGGCGTCGGAACCGGTTCCACGGCCGGGCAGTTCCTCCCCGAGGTCGCCTACAAGATGATCTACGGCTACTGACCTTCCGGCTCCTGACCGACACCACAGCTCCGGCCCACCCCGAACGGGAGGGGTGGGCCGGAGCTGTGGTGGCTCGTCGAGGCCGCGCCGAATCCGCCGCCGGCGGGGAGCGTCACGGCGTCACGCAGGAGGCTGTCCCGGGCGGCGAGTCTGCTCGCGCAGCTCATCGGTGGCTCCCTGGCCCACCTCGCGCAGCCCCTGCGCCGTGTCCTGACCGGCGCTGGAGGCGTGCTCCTTGGTGGTCTGGGCCGCGTCCTGTGCCGTGGACTTCACCGCCTCCACCGCTTCGGCGGCCGGCTCACGCAGCTCTTCCTTGATGTCCTGCGCTGCCTGGACGGCCTGCTGCTTCACCGGTTCGAGAAGCTGATCGGAGTGTTCGCGCAGTTGCTGACCCGCGCGTTCCTCCGCCTCGGTGGTCGGGAGAAGCGCTGCGGTCAGCATGCCGGCGCCGAAGGCGATCAGACCGGCCGCGAGCGGACTGCCCTGAGTCTGCTGCTTGACCCGGGAGGGCGCCTGCTGAATGGTCTCGGCGACCTGGCCGGTCGTCTCCTTGGCGGACTCGGCGATGCTGCCTGCCGCCTGACTGGCGGAGTCCGCGACACTGTGCGCGGTGTCCGTCACTCCGCCGGTCGTTTCGCGGGCCGTACCCATGACACGCTCCTTCATGCCGGTGAGCCGATGACGGGCCGCGCCGACCTTGCGCTGGGCCACCCTGCGGGGGGTCACCTTCTCCGCCAAGAGGTCGACGTTGCGGGCGAGATGAGCGCGCCGGTACTCCACGTCGGTCCTCAGCTCATCGGGTGTCGCGCCCATCGGGCATCCTCCTTCAGGGTTTCCATGGTCTGTTCGGGCTTGAGGTTCACGGCGCGCAGACGTTTGCGGCCGGTGGTGTACAGCACCGCGGCGACCACCGCCCACACGGCGGTGACGATCAGAGCCGCCCAGGCGATGTCCATGACGTTGCCGAGGGCGAAGATCACGGTCAGGCTGCCCAGGAGCAGGACCAGGTGACCGGCGTAACCGGCTCCGCCCAGCATCCCGACGGCCTTGCCGGCCTTCGTCGACTCCTGCTTGATCTCCGCTTTGGCGAGTTCGATCTCATCACGGACCAACTGCGACACATCGGAGCTGATCTCGCTGAGCAGATCGCCGATCGACGGATCGCCCGCCCCGGCGGGCCGCGGCGGCGGGGCCGGGGCCGGGGCCGTCGGATGCTGGGCGTCCGTGCGGACGCGTCCGGAGAATTGGGTGGTCACCGCTCAGCTCCCCTGGGTCGGCGTGTGCGGGCCCGCGCCCGGGTAGGACGGCGGGTCCGCGGGCGGAGGCGGCGGCGTGGCCGTAGCCGGCCTCGTCGGTGCGGGAGCCTGGCCGTAGCCGGGTGCGACGGGCGGAGCCTGGGGCGGGCCAGGCGGTTCCGAGGCGCCCTCGTACCCCACCCGCGGGACTCCGGCACCCGCCAGCCGCGACTGAGACGAACCGACCGGGCTCGCGGAAACCCGCTGCTGTCGGTTCCCCGTACCTGCACCGGACGGGGAGGACGAGCCGGCCGCACTCACTCCCTTGCCGGCCCGCGCCACGGCGAAGCCCGCGAGCGCGGCCCCCGCCAGGAACACACCCGGCCGGCGCCGAGCGAAGTCCTGCAGGTCGCTGACGAGGCCGTCCGGCCCCCGCTCCTCCAGACGCGAAGCCACCTGATGGCCACCGTCGGCTATCTGCCGCACCACGCCCGCGGCGCTGGAATCGGGCTTTCCGCTCTCACTCATCTCCCGCAGTTCGTCCGCCAGTCGGCGCACATTCTCGGCCAGGCGCTGCGTCTGGGACTGCGCCTGGCCCTGAAGCTGATCACGCAGCTCGCCCACCAGGTCACGCGCCTGGGCAGTGGCCTCGTGAGCCACTCCCGCCGCCTGTTCCTTCGCGGTGCCGGCGACCTCGGCGGCCTTGTCGCCCACCAGCCCGGCGCCTTCGCTTGCCTTCTCCTGTGCCGTCTTCGCTACCGCCGCCGACCTGCTCTGGTCCGGGCGGCTCGTGCCCTGGAAGTCGCTCAAAGCTCCTCCTGGTCAATCGAAGCAATCGGTTGTCTGGCACCCCTCGCGTACCCCGATCCGAGCCGCGCACCGCTTCTTCCCTGAGGGAAAAGCCCTGGTGCCACGACCGAGCCACCACCCCCGCCCCGACCGGCACGCCACGATCGGCCCGGTGCCCGGAGCCGCCATGCGGCCGTCTCGGCCACGGAATGGAGTCGCTCAGTCACTCGTCAGGGTGCTTGCTCTACTCCACTTCCCACGCTGCCCCAACCAGCCCTCCGCCGCATGTCGGACCGACCGGCACCGCCCGGCGACGGCACGGTGTGATCGCCACCGTCACGGGTAGCCGGGCACGCATGTTCAAACATCGACGGGTACGGGTTGCATGCGTCCTGCTGACCAGTTGGGTGACGCTGACTGCCGTGGAACGCTGGGCGGAGGATGCCGCCTGGCCGCGAGCGACGATGAACGGATTGCTGCTGGCGTGCGCGGTGGCGGGCACCTGGTGGTTCGCCGAGATGACACAGATGCGATCGTCCGGAAAATAGACCCGCAACAAAAGAGACCCGACGACAAAAGAGACCCTCGACGCTGCCGAGGAGAGGCTGGGTGTCCGGCTGCCGACGGTCCTGCGTGAGGCGTATCTGCTGTTCGGACGCCGGCAGGATCTCACCAGCAACCACGATGTGCTGCTCGGCCCCGCGGAGTTGTACGTCGATGAAGCCAAGGAGGCCCTGGTATTCCGTCACGAGAACCAGGGAGCCGCATCCTGGGGCATGCTTCTCGACAGCCTCCAGGACGACGACCCCGCGGTGCTCATCCGGGCCGACCTCGCCGACAAGAGCGCCGAGCGGTGGGAGGACTGGCTGGAGCGTCTTTCCCTTTGCTTCGTCGAGATCATCCTGTCGGAGTCGCTCCAGGCGGACGAAGAGCTCTGCGACTTCCTCGCACCGGACGGCGACAGTCTCGAACTGTTGAAGGCGCACTCCGTCCGACTGCCGTTCCCGGTCTACCTTGACGGCGCCGACACCCGGTGGTTCCTGGGGCAGGACGTCCTTCTGCGCGATGACGACGGCACGGCCGTCCTAGCCCGAGGCCGGACGGCGGAAGCCCTCGACCGCCTCCGTGACCTGATCCCGGGCGACTGGCTCAACGACTGCCGCTGACGGGGCCGCAGACTCCCGTCGCCTCCGGTGCCCTCGCCCTCGACCTAGCGGGTCGCCTCGACGTCGACGCGCCCGCCCGCCGTGCAGGGTGGAGCGAGTCGCGACTCGTCGTGGCGAGTCGGTTCGTGTCGGTGTTGGGCCGAACGGGTGAGGGACGGGAGGATGGGCGCATGAGTAGGTACGAGAGGTACGACGTCACCGACGAGCAGTGGGAGGGCCTGGCACAGGTCGTGCCCCTGCGGGGCCGGGACGAATGGCCGTCCAGGGTCGACCACCGCACGATGCCCGAGCAGTACGAGGCCGCCGAGCAGCGCCGCATGGTCGTGCTGCGCGTCCAGGTCTTCGCCGATGCCCGCGAGGTCGCCGAGTACCTCATCGCCCGGATTCCCGTGCTGCTCGACCTCACGAGCGCCGACACCGAAGTCGCCAAGCGCATCCTCGACTTCAGCAGCGGTGTCGTCTTCGGGCTCGGCAGCGGCATGCACCGCGTCGACCGCAACGTCTTCCTGCTGGCGCCGGCCGGCACCGAGGTGGAGGGCGCGGAGGACGGCGGCGCGGAGGACATCGACGAGGGCGCGATCCCTCGTTCGTAGGAAGGTCGTTCCGCCGTAACGGTTCGTCGTCCGGGCCTCTGCGTACGGTCCGGTCATGACCCTCACCGGCGGCACCGCCCCCGATCGCACCCCCGATCGCGCCTCTGACCGTTCCCCCAGCTCCCCCTCCACCCCCGCCTCTGACCGGAGCGCCGGCCGCACCTCGGACCGGGCCCCCGGTCACAGCTCCGCCACGGCGCCCACGGCGGCTCCGGATGCGACCGGCGCGCCCGCCCGGGGCCGTACGTACGCACCGGCGGGCGGGATCGTCCCCGCGCAGGGACGTCCCCGCCGTCCCGTCGTCATCCCGGCCCCCGGCCGTGTCCCCGGTTCTGCCGCCGGCCCCGCCCCCGTCGCCGCCACCACCCGGCGCGGCGGCGGGCCGGGGGCCGCCCGGCCCGCCGTCACGGAGTTACGGCTCTCGGCCTTCGGCACCCATCGCGGCACCGTCCTGCCGCTCGGCCCCGTGACGCTGCTCCGCGGCCCGAGCGGAAGCGGCAAGTCCACCGCCCTGCGCGCGTACGAGGTGCTCGCGGCGCTCGGCGCGGGTGCCGGGCTCGCCGAGGCACTGCCCGACGCCGCGGACCGCGTGCCGGAGTGGGCACGCCCCGACGCGCAGGGGAGGCGGGGCTTCAGGATCGGGTGCACGGTCGACGGACCGGTGGGGCCGGTCCGCCTCGATGTCGCCGTCCAGGCCGAACCCTCCCTGCGGATCGTGGGCGAACGCCTCACCGCCCAGGGCCGCGTCCTCCTCGCCACCGCCCTGCGCGATCCCGGCCGCGGCACCGTGCAGGCCGAATGGCACACGGCCGGCAGCACCCCCGTCACCCGCGCCCCGCTGCCCGACGACCTGCTCGCCACCGCGCTGCTCCCGCTGCGCGTCGCCGGGAAGACCCAGGGGCAGCGGGACGTCCTGGCCGCGGCGGAACAGGTGGTCGTCGGGCTGCGCTCCCTCTTCCCGTGCGACCCGCAGCCGCGACACATGCGGGCACCGGTCCCGGTGGGCGAGGGGCGCCTGCGGCGCGACTGCCGCAACCTCGCGGAGGTGCTGCACCGCACGGCCACGGAGTGTCCGCGGCGCCACGCCCGCCTCGCCGCGTTCGCCGCCGCGGGCTGCGCAGGTCCGGTCACCGGCCTCGGACTGCGGGAGTCGGCGGAGGGCGACACGGTCCAGGCCGTGCTGGAACGTGCTGCTGGTGCGGCCGGTGCCGTGACACCGCTGGGCCGGCTGGGCGATGGCGAACTGCGCTACCTGGCCCTCGGCCTCGTCCTGCTCACCGGGCCAGGGGTGCTCGAGGTCGACCCGGCGACCGAGGTGCCGCAGGCCATGCAGACGCTCACCGTCCTCGCCGACGGTCTCGACCGGGGACTCGACAAGCGGCAGATGCGGGCCCTGCTTTCGCTGGCGGGGGAGGTGTGCGCGACCGGCCACCTCCGGCTCGTCGCGACGGTCGGGGAGGGTGTGACGGACGTTCCCGGCTGGCCGGACGGGCCGGACGGGGAGGAGGGGGCGGACGGGTCGCGAGGGGTGGACGGGCCGCGCGGGGCGGACCGGGCGGACGGGGCGGGCACGAGGGTCGGGGCGAACGCGCGGCACGTGCCGAACGTGGTGGTGGTAGACCTGGGGCGTGACAGAACTTGACGTGGCGGGCCTGCAGCGCCGCCTCGCGGACTTCGCCGCGGCACGCGCGTGGCAGCCTTACCACACGCCCAAGAACCTCGCCTCGGCGCTGAGCGTCGAGGCGGCCGAACTCCTCGAGATCTTCCAGTGGTTGACGCCCGAGGAAGCGGGACGGGTGATGGCGGACCCGGACCAGGCGCACCGGGTCACGGACGAGGTCGCCGACGTCCTCGCCTATCTCCTCCAGTTCTGCGCGGTGTTGGGCATCGACCCGCTCAAGGCGCTCGCGGCGAAGATCGACCGCAACGAACTCCGCTTTCCGGTGCGCGGACGCCCGTCCGAGGCCCCCGAGCGGGCCGACGCGAACACGGAGCGTCACTCTTCGGAGTGATCGAGTTTTCCCCATCGAGCTTCCTGTCCACAGATTTCCGAATTCCTCTGGTGTCGCGGCTCAGCCGGTCTCACGCTGGGTAATGGAATGAATGAGCGGGTAAATCACGGGAACGGGGGCGGCGTTGATGGAAGCGGAGCGACTCGTCGCGACCGGCCGGCATGCGCTGGCCGAGAGCCGCACGGCACAGGACATCGTGGCGGAGGCATGGCAGACCCAGGCCCTCGCCCAGGCCATAGGAAGTCACCTCGCGCTCTGCGGTCCGCAGGAGCTCCGGGGTGAGGCGCGGGGGTTGAGCGAGATAGGCGGCGGGCGGGGCGTGGTCGACCACCCCGTCCTGCGCACCGGTGGGCTGCGGGCCGTGCAGCTCACCGCCGTGGGCGACGCGCGCGCGGCGCTGACCGCGCTCGGCGCGCTCCTCGGCGAGGTGGGCATCGCCCTGGTCGGCGTGGCCTGCGCCACCGACGAGGAGGGGCTCTACTGGCAGTGCATCGAGGCGATCGACGCCGCCGACGAGGCGGGTGACCGGGTGCGTGCGATGCTGCGCCGCCTCACCGTACGAGAGCGTGAGCGCGAGCGCGGCCGGCCGCCCGACCCCGCCCGCGACCGCGCGGGCCCGACCCTGGGCCCGCGCTGAGACCTCAGGGCGGTACGGGCCGGTTCCGGAGCGGGTCGGCCCGGAACCGGCAGTGCCCCCGGGGCCGACCATGCCGAGTGTGCGGCGCCGGGAGCGGTGGCAGAGGTGTCGGAGGATCGTTGTGTCCGGACGCCGGACGCCGGACGCCGGACGCCGGACGCCGGACGCCGGACGCCGGACGCCGGACGCCGGACGCCGGGTGGCGGTCGGGGTGTCAGGAGGGGGTCGTGCCCGGGTGGTCCGGCGCCGTGCGGGCGGGGGCGGGCGACTGGCGGTCCGCCGAGGACTGGAGGTCGGCGTCGAGCTGGGAAAGGTCGGCGGTGAGAGCCGCCATCAGCTCCTCCATCTGCTGGAGCAGGCCCTTGGGGGCGCCGCCGCCCTGATGCTGCTCGGGCACGGCCGGTACCGGCGGCGGTGCGAGCGGCGCCGGGGTGACGGGCTGCTCGGGCACGGCCCGCTCCGGCGCGGCTTCCTGGGACATGGCGGCCTCCTCGGCCCGGGGGCCCTCCGGAGGGGGAAGGGCCACAAGAAAGAGCGACGCACCGGCAGCGGCCGCCGGCGCGCGGGCCGGGCGGTCCGGCTCCGCCCGAGCCAACGACGGGTCACCGGCGCCGGTCACTGGCCCGTCGGCAGGCCGCCCGTCGCGAGGGCGGATATTCACCCGACCGAGCCGGTGGAGATCATCCGCTGACGCAACGGTTGACGCGCACCGAAGGTGCAGGATGGAGGCATGGATCTTCGAATCTTCACGGAACCCCAGCAAGGGGCGGACTACGACACCCTGCTCAAGGTCGCCAAGGCCACGGAGGAGCTCGGATTCGACGCCTTTTTCCGGTCTGACCATTATTTGCGCATGGGATCCGCCGACGGCCTGCCCGGCCCCACGGACGCGTGGATCACCCTGGCCGGTCTCGCCCGGGAGACTCGGCGGATCCGCCTCGGCACGCTGATGACGGCCGGCACCTTCCGGCTGCCCGGTGTCCTGGCCATCCAGGTCGCCCAGGTCGACCGGATGTCGGGCGGGCGGATCGAACTCGGCCTCGGCGCGGGCTGGTTCGAGGAGGAGCACCGGGCGTACGGGATCCCGTTCCCCAAGGAGAAGTTCGGGCGCCTGGAGGAGCAGTTGGAGATCGTCACCGGGCTGTGGGGCACGGAGGTCGGCAAGACGTTCTCGTACGAGGGGCGGTACTACCAGTTGGCCGATTCGCCCGCGCTGCCCAAGCCGGCCCAGGAGCGGATCCCGGTGCTCGTCGGCGGCCACGGCGCGAAGCGGACGCCGAGGCTGGCGGCGCGCTTCGCCGACGAGTTCAACATCCCGTTCGCGTCGCTGGAGGAGACCGAGCGGCAGTTCGGCCGGGTGCGGGAGGCGGTGGCGGAGGCCGGGCGGCCGGCCGACGCGCTGGTGTACTCCAACGCGCTCGTGGTGTGCGTGGGACGAGACGACGCGGAGGTCGCCCGCCGGGCGGCCGCCATCGGACGGGACGTGGACGAGCTCAAGGCCAACGGGCTGGCGGGATCGCCCGCCGAGGTCGTGGACAAGATCGGCAGGTACGGTGCACTGGGCTCCACCCGGATCTACCTCCAGGTCCTCGACCTGGACGATCTGGACCACCTGGAGCTGATCTCCGCACAGGTCCAGACGCAGATGGGGTGACCCGATGAAACCCGACCGCACGCTCGCCGCCGCTCTCGCGGAGGAGGTGCTCGTCCTCGACGGCGGGCTCTCCAACCAACTGGAGGCGCAGGGCTGCGACCTCTCCGACGCCCTCTGGTCCGCCCGGCTGCTCGCCGACGCGCCCGAACAGATCGAGGCGGCCCACGCGGCCTACGCGCGGGCCGGTGCCCAGGTGCTGATCACCTCCAGCTACCAGGCCACCTTCGAGGGCTTCGCCCGGCGCGGGACGGACCGGGCGGAGGCGGCGCGGCTGCTGGCCCGCAGCGTCGAGCTCGCCCGGACGGCGGGCGAGCGGTCGGACCGGGAGATCTGGGTCGCGGCCTCCGTCGGCCCGTACGGGGCGATGCTCGCGGACGGCAGCGAGTACCGGGGCCGGTACGGGCTGTCGGTCGCCGAGCTGGAACGGTTCCACCGCCCGCGGGTCGAGGTGCTCGCGGAGGCCGCCCCCGACGTCCTGGCCCTGGAGACGGTGCCCGACGCCGACGAGGCCGAAGGGCTGCTGCGGGCCGTCGCCGGATGCGGGGTGCCGGTCTGGCTCTCGTACACGGTCGACGGCCCGCACACCCGGGCCGGGCAGCGCCTGGAGGACGCCTTCGGGCTCGCCGCGGGCGTCGACCAGGTCGTCGCGGTCGGCGTCAACTGCTGCGACCCTGCGGACGCCGGGCCCGCCGCGGAGATCGCCGCCGCGGTGACCGGCAAGCCGGTCGTCGTCTACCCCAACAGCGGCGAGCAGTGGGACGCCGCCGCCCGCGGCTGGCACGGCGGCACCACCTTCGCCCCGACCACGACCACCACCTGGCGCACCGCCGGCGCCCGCCTGATCGGCGGCTGCTGCCGCGTCGGCCCCGACGCGATCGCGGCCCTGGCCGGAACGCTGAAGGCGTAGGGGGCCAGGCCCTGTCCTGTGGGTCGTGCAACGCGACGGCTGGGAACTCGGTCCGTGGGACAGGGCGCGGGGAGATATCTCGGATGAAGAGCAGACTTCGCTGGAGCCGCAGTTGCCCGCGCATCGCGGGTGGGTCTCCACGGAACGGCCACCGCGGTCTCGATCCGCCTGTTGCTCCGCCAGGAGTGAAACGCCGCGCTCAGAGGTCCGTTGCACGCGGATAGTGGCGGCGAAGTTCGCTGAGCACGCCCTCGTCGGCAACCCTGACGTCCCACCACGAGCTGTCGAATTCGGTCAGGACGACCACCACCCTGTCCTCGGCGAACCCGCGTGCTTCGGCGTCGATGAGCTGGAGGAAGGGGGTCGTCAGGGACAAGAGAGTCAACGTGTCCATGCCCGCGCCGGCAGACAGTCTCTCCATCTCGACACAGCGAGGATCGACGATCTCGTCGAACGTGACGCGCCACGTCAGGTCCAGGCCGTAGCTGCCGAGGCGGACCAGCAGCTCAGCCAGGGTCACGTAGTGTTTTCCATGCCAGGCAGGAAACGTGATGCCCTTCATCCCCGCCGCTGCTTCGGCCGTATCGCGTGACAAGCGACCCCCTTCGTTCGGCAGCGAACACTAGGCCACAGCACCCTGACTAGCTCACGCGACCCGTCGGACGGGGCCCAGGGCTGGCAGAGGCGGGAGCGGTGCCGTTGAAATGCGTTGTACGGGCGGCGGCGCGGAGGTCATGCTGGAGCGCATGTTCCTGACGATCAGCACCACCGGCAATGCCGAGAAACCCGCCACCGACCTGGGCTTTCTGCTGCACAAGCATCCCGGTAGGGCGCAGGCGTTCTCGACTTCGCACGGCACCGCGCATGTCCTCTATCCCGAGGCGAGCGCGGAGCGGTGCACGGCCGCGCTGCTGTTCGAGGTGGACCCCGTGGCGCTCGTGCGGCGGGGCAAGGGGAAGGGGCGCGGCGGGGCGCCGGACGCGGCGCTCGCGCAGTATGTGAACGACCGGCCCTACGCGGCCTCCTCGCTCCTCGCCGTCGCGCTCGCCCGGGTGTTCAAGAGCGCGCTGCAGGGATCGTGCGCGGCGATGCCCGAGCGGGCCGCCGCCGCGATGCCGCTGCGGATCGAGGTCCCCGTGCTGCCCGCGCGCGGCGGGGCGGAGCTGGTGGGGCGGCTGTTCGGCCCGCTGGGCTGGGCGAGCGTGGTGGCGGAACCGGTCGCGCTCGACCCGGAGTTCCCCGCGTGGGGCGACTCGCGCTACGTGCGGCTCGTCCTGGAGGGCGAACTGCGGCTCGCCGACGCGCTCAACCAGCTCTATGTCCTGCTGCCGGTGCTCGACGACGCCAAGCACTACTGGGTCGCGCCGGACGAGGTCGACAAGCTGCTGCGGGCCGGTGACGGTTGGCTCGCCGACCACCCCGAGCAGAAGCTGATCACCAGCCGCTATCTGTCCCGCCGCTGGGGCCTGACCCGCGAGGCGACGGAGCGTCTGGAGCTGGTGCGGCTCGCCGAGGCGGACGGGCTCGACGTCGAGGACGTCGACAACGCGGTCGACGAGACGACCGACACCGAGGAGCGGCCCGTCCCGCTCGCCGAGCAGCGCCGTGAGGCGATCCTCGCCGCGCTGCGCGCCGCCGACGCGGCGCGGGTGCTCGATCTCGGCTGCGGCCAGGGCCAGTTGGTGCAGGCACTGCTCAAGGACGTGCGGTTCACCGAGATCGTCGGCGTCGACGTGTCGGCCCGTGCCCTGTCGGTGGCCGCCCGCCGGCTGCGGCTGGATCGCATGGGCGAGCGGCAGGCCGCCCGGGTGAGCCTGCTCCAGGGCTCGCTCACGTACACCGACAAGCGGCTGACCGGCTACGACGCGGCCGTGCTCAGCGAGGTCATCGAGCATCTGGACCTGCCGAGGCTGCCCGCGCTGGAGTACGCGGTGTTCGGTTCGGCCCGGCCCCGGACGGTCGTGGTGACGACGCCGAACGTCGAGTACAACGTGCGCTGGGAGTCGCTGCCGGCCGGTCGTGTCCGGCACCACGACCACCGCTTCGAATGGAACCGCGAGGAGTTCCGGGCGTGGGCCGCGGACCTGGCCGGACGGTACGGCTACGGGGTGGCGTTCAGCCCCGTCGGCCCGGACGACCCCGAGGTCGGCCCGCCCACGCAGATGGCCGTCTTCACCCGTACCGACGAGACCGGGGCATACAAGGCCAGGGCAGACAAGGCCGGCGCCGACCGGACCGCCGCCGACCGGTCCCGTACCGACAAGGCCCGTACCGACGAGACCCCGAAGGAGGACGCGGCATGACCGGCACCATCGAGACCACCGACAGCACCGACCGCACCGAGGCGGGCCGGAATCCCGTCCGCACGCTGCCCGTCACCGACCTCTCCCTCGTGGTCCTGATCGGCGCGACCGGGTCCGGCAAGTCCACCTTCGCGCGGCGGCACTTCAAGCCGACCGAGATCGTCTCCTCGGACTTCTGCCGCGGGCTCGTCGCCGACGACGAGAACGACCAGAGCGCCAGCAAGGACGCCTTCGACGTCCTCCACTACATCGTGGGCAAGCGGCTCGCCGCCGGCCGGCTGACCGTCGTCGACGCCACCAGCGTGCAGCGCGAGGCGCGCCGCGGGCTGGTCCAGCTCGCCCGCGAGCACGACGTGCTGCCCATCGCGATCGTCCTCGACCTGCCCGAGGACGTGTGCGCCGAGCGCAACGCGGCCCGGCCCGACCGGGCCCACCTGCCCCGCCACGTCATCCAGCGGCACCGCCGCGAGCTGCGCAGCTCGCTGCGCGGCCTGGAGCGCGAGGGCTTCCGCAAGGTGCACGTGCTGCGCGGAGTGGCGGAGGTGGAGGCGGCCGAGGTCGTCCTGGAGAAGCGGTACAACGACCTGCGCCACCTCACCGGCCCCTTCGACATCATCGGTGACATCCACGGCTGCCGTTCCGAGCTGGAGACGCTGCTCGGCAAGCTGGGTTACGTCGACGGGCACCACCCGGAGGGCCGCACGGCCGTCTTCGTCGGTGACCTGGTCGACCGGGGGCCGGACAGTCCGGGAGTGCTGCGTCGTGTCATGAGCATGGTGGCGGCCGGGGACGCGCTGTGCGTGCCCGGCAACCACGAGAACAAGCTGGGGCGCTGGCTGCGCGGCCGCAAGGTGCAGCAGACCCACGGTCTCGCCGAGACGATCGAGCAACTGGAGCGCGAGCCGGAGGAGTTCCGCGCCCAGGTGACGGAGTTCATCGACGGTCTGGTCAGCCACTATGTGCTCGACGAGGGCCGGCTGGTGGTCTGTCACGCCGGTCTGCCGGAGAAGTACCACGGCCGGACCTCGGGACGGGTGCGTTCGCACGCGCTGTACGGGGACACGACCGGTGAGACCGACGAGTTCGGGCTGCCGGTGCGCTATCCGTGGGCGGAGGACTACCGGGGCCGGGCGACCGTGGTCTACGGACACACGCCGGTGCCGACCACGTCCTGGATCAACAACACCATCTGCCTCGACACCGGTGCGGTGTTCGGCGGGAAGATGACCGCGCTGCGCTGGCCGGAGCGCGAGCTCGTCGACGTACCGGCCGAGCGGGTCTGGTACGAGCCGGCCCGGCCCCTCGCGCCCGAGGCGCCGGGCGGGCACCAGGGCCGCCCGCTCGATCTCGCCGACGTGCACGGACGGCGGGTCGTCGAGACCCGTCTGATGGGCAATCTGGCGGTGCGCGAGGAGAACGCGGCGGCGGCGCTCGAGGTCATGAGCCGGTTCGCGATCGATCCGCGACTGCTCGCCTACCTCCCGCCGACGATGGCGCCGACGGCGACCTCGAAGGTGGAGGGCTATCTGGAGCACCCGGCCGAGGCGTTCGCGCAGTACGCGGCCGACGGGGTCGAGCGGGTCGTGTGCGAGGAGAAGCACATGGGTTCGCGGGCCGTGGCGCTGCTCTGCCGGGACGCGGGGGTGGTGGCGGAACGATTCGGCATTCCCGAGACCGAGACCGAGACCGGTGCCGGTGCCGGTGCCGGTGCCGGGGTGACCGGCGCCCTGTACACCCGCACCGGGCGCCCGTTCTTCGACGACCGGGAGACCACCGAGCGGGTCCTGGCACGGCTGCGGGCGGCGATCGACGCCGCCGGGCTGTGGGAGGAGCTCGGCACGGACTGGCTGCTGCTCGACGGCGAGCTGATGCCGTGGTCGCTCAAGTCGACCGGTCTGCTGCGCTCGCAGTACGCGGCGGTCGGAGCGGCCGCCCGCGCGGTGTTCCCCAGCGCTCTGGGGGCGCTCGAACAGGCGGTCGCGCGGGGCGTGCCGGGGCTCGACGGGCTCCTCGGCCGGCAGCGGGAGCGGGCGGCGGACGCGGCGGCCTTCACCGACGCCTACCGGCGCTACTGCTGGACCACCGAGGGGCTGGAGGGCGTGCGGTTCGCGCCGTTCCAGGTGCTCGCGGCGCACGGCCGCTCGCTGGCCGCCGTACCGCACGACGAGCAGTTGGCCTGGCTGGACCGGCTGGTCGAGCACGATCCGACGGGGCTGCTCCAGGTCACCCGGCGGCTGGTGGTCGACCCCGCCGACGAGGCGTCCGTACGGGCCGGAGTCGACTGGTGGCTGGAGCTGACCGCGGCGGGCGGCGAGGGCATGGTCGTCAAGCCGCTCGCGGCCCTGGTCCGGGACGGCCGCGGCCGCCCCGTCCAGCCGGGCGTGAAGGTGCGCGGCCGGGAGTACCTGCGGATCATCTACGGCCCCGAGTACACCCGCCCGGACAACCTGGAGCGGCTGCGGGGCCGGTTCCTCGGCCACAAGCGGTCGCTGGCGCTGCGGGAGTACGCGCTCGGCCTCGAGGCGCTCGACCGGCTGGCGGCGGGGGAGCCGTTGTGGCGGGTCCACGAGGCCGTGTTCGCGGTCCTCGCCCTGGAGTCGGAGCCGGTCGACCCCCGGCTGTGACGGCCCCGGGGGCCGGCGGGGTCCGGGGTGGCGCGCTGGGCCGAGGTGGCCCACGGGGCCGAGAGGGCGCGCGGGCCACCCTTCGTCCGACGGGACGAGGGGGCGGCCCCGCGCGCCGACCGGTGAGCGCCGATCGGTGAGCGCCGACCGGTGAGCGCGGGCCGGGGTGCGCGGCCGGGGTGCGCTGGGCTCGATACGGCCTGACGGGCAGCGGCCTCGCGCCGTCCGGCGCGAATACCCGGTGCGAGTACCACGCGCGAGCCGCGTCGCTCCGCCAGGATGGGCGCATGGGATTCCATGTCGATTCCGAGACCGGGCGGCTTCGCCGCGTCATCCTGCACCGGCCCGATCTGGAGCTGAAGCGGCTCACCCCGTCCAACAAGGACGCCCTCCTCTTCGACGACGTGCTGTGGGTGCGCCGGGCCCGCCAGGAGCACGACGGGTTCGCGGACGTCCTGCGGGACCGGGGTGTCGAGGTCCACCTCTTCGGGGACCTCCTGCGCGAGGCCATGGAGGTGCCGGCGGCGCGGGCGATGGTGCTGGACCGGGTCTTCCGCGAGAAGGAGTACGGTCCGCTCGCCGCCGACCACCTGCGCGCCGCGTTCGACTCGCTCGACGCCGCCGCCCTGGTGGAGGCGCTGGTCGGCGGGATGACGAAGCGGGAGTTCCTCGCGTCCCACCGCGAGCCGACCTCGGTCCGCTTCCACGCTCTGGACCTGGACGAGTTCGTCCTCGGCCCGCTGCCGAACCATCTCTTCACCCGGGACACCTCCGCCTGGATCTACGACGGGGTGTCGATCAACGCGATGCGCTGGCCGGCCCGGCAGCGCGAGACCGTCCACTTCGAGGCGATCTACAAGCACCACCCGCTCTTCACCGGCTCCCAGGCGGGCGCCTTCCACCACTGGTCGGAGGGGCAGTCCGACTACCCGTCGACGATCGAGGGCGGGGACGTCCTCGTGATCGGCAACGGCGCCGTGCTCATCGGCATGAGCGAGCGCACCACCCCGCAGGCCGTGGAGATGCTGGCCCGCGGCATGTTCGCGGCCGGTTCCGCCCGTACGATCATCGCGCTCGACATGCCGAAGCGCCGGGCGTTCATGCACCTGGACACGGTGATGACGATGGTGGACCAGGACACCTTCACCCAGTACGCGGGGCTCGGCATGCTCCGCTCGTACACGATCGAACCCGGCGACGAGGGCCAGTCCCTGCGGGTGACCGACCACCCGCCGGAGCAGATGCACAGCGCGATCGCCGCGGCCCTCGGCCTCCAGGACATCCGGGTGCTGACCGCCACCCAGGACGTCCACGCGGCGGAGCGGGAGCAGTGGGACGACGGCTGCAACGTGCTCGCCGTGGAGCCGGGGGTGGTCGTCGCGTACGAGCGGAACGTCACCACGAACACGCATCTGCGCAAGCAGGGCATCGAGGTGATCGAGATCCCCGGGAGCGAGCTGGGGCGGGGGAGGGGTGGCCCGCGCTGCATGAGCTGCCCGGTGGAGCGGGACGCGGTGTGACCCCGGACGAGGCGGTCCGAGGCCGGAGGGAGACGGTCCGAGGCCGGACGGAGACGGTCCGAGGCCGGAGGGAGGTGGTCTGACGCCGGGCGGTGGACAGGGAGGGGCTGTATAAGAATGCTGGATTACGTATAGACTTCCAAAGCCCCCTGTTCGCGGGGCCCTGTCCGTCGTCCCGTCCCGTCCCGACCCGACCGTAACCCAGGAGGGCCCATGGCCACCGACCTCATCGGCCGCCACTTCCTCAAGGAGCTGGATTTCACCGCCGAGGAGTTCCGCGGCCTGATCGCGCTCGCCGCCGAGCTCAAGGCGGCCAAGAAGGCCGGCGCGGAGGTACGGCGGCTGCGGGGCCGGAACATCGCCCTGATCTTCGAGAAGACCTCGACCCGCACCCGCTGCGCCTTCGAGGTCGCCGCCGCCGACCAGGGCGCCTCCACGACCTACCTCGACCCCGCCGGCTCCCAGATGGGGCACAAGGAGTCCGTCAAGGACACCGCACGCGTGCTCGGCCGGATGTTCGACGCCATCGAGTACCGGGGTGACAGTCAGGCCGCCGTCGAGGAACTGGCCGCCTTCGCCGGCGTGCCGGTCTTCAACGGGCTCACCGACGACTGGCACCCCACCCAGATGCTCGCCGACGTGCTCACCATGACCGAGCACTGCGACAAGCCGCTCGACGGGATGACCTTCGCCTACCTCGGCGACGCCCGCTTCAACATGGGCAACTCCTACCTGATCACCGGCGCCCTGCTCGGCATGGACGTCCGGATCGTGGCCCCGAAGGCGTACTGGCCGGTCGAGGCCGTCGTCGCCGAGGCGCACCGGCTCGCCGAGACGAGCGGCGCGACGATCACCCTCACCGAGGACGTCGCCGAGGGCGTGCGGGGCGCGGACTTCGTCGCCACGGACGTGTGGGTGTCGATGGGCGAGCCCAAGGAGGTCTGGGACGAGCGGATCGCCGCCCTCGCGCCGTACGCGGTGACGATGGACGTCCTCCGGGCCACCGGCAACCCGGACGTGAAGTTCCTGCACTGCCTGCCGGCCTTCCACGACCTCGGCACCGCGGTCGGCCGCGAGATCCACGCCCAGCACGGGCTCACCGAGCTGGAGGTCTCCGACGAGGTCTTCGAGTCGCCGCACTCGGTCGTCTTCGACGAGGCCGAGAACCGCATGCACACGATCAAGGCGGTCATGGTCGCGACCCTGGGTGACCCCGTCGCCTGATCGCCGCTCATGTCGATGTCGGTCTGGGTGTGGCCGTCGGCACGCCGCCGACGGCCCGCTTGAAGTCGGGGCAGTCGACGATCGGTTCGTGGGTGCACACGGCCGCGTGCCGCATGCTGTCGCGCAGCCGGGTGAGGCGGTCGATCTGCGCGTCGAGGTCGTCGGCCCGTGCGGTCATGCCGGCGCGCAGGTCCGCGTCGGACGGCCGCGCCACCAGGAAGCGGTGGATCTCGGCGATCGAGAGCCCGGCGCCGCGCGCGCAGGTGATCAGCGCCAGGCGTTCCAGTACGTCCGGGCGGTACGCGCGCCGCAGCCCGTGGCGGCCGGCGGCCTCGACCAGGCCCTTCTTCTCGTAGAAGCGCAGCGCCGAGGGCGCGAGGCCGGACCGCCGTGCGACCTCCCCGATGTCGAGGAGCGGCTCGTCCATCCTGGTCTCGTCTGTCCCGGCCTCGCCCGTCCCGGCGCCGCCCGCTCCGGTTCCGTCCGTCCCGGTGCCGCCCATCCTGGTCTCGTCCGTCCCGGCGGCGCCTGTCCCGGCCCCGCCCGTCCCGACCTCGCCCTGGTACGGCTCCGACCCCGTTCGCCGCTCGGGCATCCCGGCCTCCTCCTCGTCCTCCTGCTACTGCTCCTCCTCGACGCGCGCTCCTTGACTTGAAGCGCGGTTCAAGTCGCAGCCTAGCGGTCATGACGATCCATCACCTGAACTGCGGCTCCGTCCGGACCATCGAGGCCACCTACGACGGACCCACCCCCGCGCCCGCCGTCAACCACTGTCTGCTCGTGGAGACCGACGCCCACGGCCTGGTCCTGGTCGAGACCGGCCTCGGTCTCGGCGACGTCCGCGATCCGGAGGCGAGCCTCGGTGCCGACTGGATCGCGATGGCCGCGCCCGCGCTCGACGAGGAGGAGACGGCCGTCCGGCAGATCGCCCGGCTCGGCCACGACCCGGCCGACGTGCGCCACATCCTGCTGACCCACCTGGACGTCGACCACTGCGGCGGCCTCCCCGACTTCCCGGGCGCCCGGGTGCACGTGCTCGCCGACGAGCTGGCCGCCGCCCGTGCCGATGCCGCCGGCGACCGCTACCGGGCCGCCCACTGGGCGCACGGCCCGGACTGGGTCACCTACGGGCCCCAAGAAACGAGCGCCGCTCCCGGTGCCCCCGATGTCTCCGGTGGTGCCCCCGGTGGAGCCTCCGCGAGCCCCGCCGAGGACGACTGGTTCGGCTTCACCGCCGTACGGCCGTACGGCCTGCCGGACGACTTCCGCCTGGTCCCGCTCGGCGGCCACACCGCCGGCCACACCGGGGTCGCCGTGCGTGACGGTGACCGGTGGCTCCTGCACTGCGGCGACGCGTACTACTACCACCGCGAACTGGAGGACGCGAAGGAGCCGCACCCGGTCCTCGACCTCGTCCAGACCCGCTCCGAGGTCCACCGCGACCTGCGGCTCGGCACCCAGGCCCGGTTGCGCGAGCTGATCCGCGACCACGGTGACCGGGTGGAGGTCTTCTCCGCGCACGACCCCTGGGAGTTCGCGCGGTACGCCACCCCTCACCGGACCGCCACCCCTCACCGGAGCGCCCCCGCCCCCGGTCCCGTTCCCGGTCCCGCTCCCGACCCCGCCCCGACCCCCTCCTCGCGATAGCGATACGCCCGATTGGGTGAATATGCGGGGTGCGGCTTACGATCGGCTGATTCAGGGGGGTTCGGGTGTGCGTTCCGCGCGCCCGGGCCCCCCTCTCGCATGCACGACCAGAGACGAGCTTCCGCATGTCCCCGTCCGCCCCGCGGATCAAGTCCCCGCAACGGCTGATCGCCGAGTCCGGCGCCGACCTCGAAGGCCACGGCCTCAAGCGCACCATGGGCCTCTTCCAGCTCGTGTGTTTCGGCATCGGCGCGATCGTCGGCACCGGCATCTTCGTCGGGCTCTCCGACAGCGTCGCCGAGGCGGGCCCCGCCGTGGTGCTCTCCTTCGTCCTCGCCGCGGTCACCTGCGTCTTCACCGCCTTCTCCTTCGCGGAGCTGGGCAGCGCGATCCCGGTCTCCGGCTCCTCGTACTCCTTCGCCTACGCGAGCCTCGGCGAGCGCGTCGCCTTCCTGGTCGGGTGGTGCCTGCTCCTGGAGTACGGCGTGTCCGTGTCCGCCGTCGCGGTCGGCTGGAGCCAGTATCTGAACGAGCTCCTCGACAGCCTCGTCGGATGGCGGCTGCCCGCCGCGCTCTCCGCCGGTCCCGCCGACGGCGGCGTGGTGAACCTGCCCGCCGTGGTCGTCATCCTGCTCGCCGCCGCCCTCCTCGTACGCGGGGTGCGCGAGAGCGCCCGCGCGACCGCCGCCATGGCGGTGCTCAAGCTCGGGATCCTGGTCGTCTTCTGCGCCATCGGCTTCAGCGCGTTCCGGGACGGCAACCTGTCGCCGTTCGCCGACCACGGTGTCGCGGGCGTCACCGCGGGCGCCTCCGTCGCCTTCTTCTCGTACATCGGCTTCGACGCCATCACCACCGCCGGCGAGGAGGTGAAGAACCCGCGGCGCACCATCCCGCTCGCCATCCTCATCTGCATCGGCGTGGCCACCCTGCTCTACGGCGCCGTCGCGCTGTCCGCGATCGGCGCGCTCGGCGGCGACGCGGTGGCCGACCAGCCGGCCGCGCTCTCGCTCGTCGTCGACCAGGTGACCGGCTCGGCCGTCGGCGGCGGCATCATCGCCTTCGGCGCCGTCGTCGCGATCGCGTCGGTCGTGCTCGCCGTGATGTACGGGCAGACCCGCATCCTCCTGTCGATGTCCCGCGACGGGCTCGTGCCCGGGGTCTTCGAGCGGGTCTCGCCGAAGAGCGCCACGCCGGTGGCCAACACCTGGATCGTGGCCGCCGTCTTCGCGGTCCCGGCCGCGTTCTCGTCGCTGGACGCCGTCGTCGGCCTGACCACGATCGGCACGCTCGCCGTCATGGCCGTGGTGAACATCGCCGTGATCGCCCTGCGCCGGCGCGACCCGGAGCTGCCGCGCTCCTTCCGCGTACCGCTCTATCCGCTCAGCCCGCTGCTCGGCGTCGGGTTCTGCCTCTACCTGATCTGGGGCACCGGCTGGACGACCTGGCTGCAGTTCGCCGTCTTCCTGGCCGTGGGGGCGCTCGTCTACACGTTCTACGGGCGCCGCAACTCGCGCCTCGGAGCGGAGGGCGCCCACCCGGACGCCGAGCTGGACGCCGATCCGGACGCCCAGCCGGAAACCGCCCCCGCCCTCGCGCCGGAGCCCGCCCCCACCCCCGCCCCCGCCTCACCGGCACCGCCGGTCCGCTGAACCCGGGCCGCCCTGCCATGCGCGGCGGCCCGGCAACCCGTATCGCGTACTCGTGACGACAGTCACAGGTGAGTGATACGCTCCTCGTGGTGATGCCGTACCCGTACGTGCACGCAACAGGGAGGTCCTCCCGGATGAGCCCCTTCACCGGCTCCGCGACCCGCACCGAACGCTGGCGGCACCTGCGCCTCACCGTCGACGACGGAGTCGCCACGATCACGCTCGCCCGCCCCGAGAAGCTGAACGCCCTCACCTTCGGCGCCTACGCCGACCTGCGCGACCTGCTCGCCGAGCTGTCCAGGGAACGGGCCGTGCGCGCGCTCGTCCTCGGCGGCGAGGGGCGCGGCTTCTGCTCGGGCGGCGACGTCGACGAGATCATCGGCGCCACCCTGTCGATGGACACCGCCCAGCTCCTCGACTTCAACCGGATGACCGGCCAGACCGTCCGGGCCCTGCGCGAATGCCCGTTCCCGGTGATCGCCGCCGTCCACGGCGTCGCCGCCGGCGCCGGCGCGGTCCTGGCCCTCGCCGCGGACTTCCGGGTCGCCGACCCCACCGCCCGCTTCGCCTTCCTCTTCACCCGGGTCGGGCTCTCCGGCGGCGACATGGGCGCCGCCTATCTGCTGCCCCGCGTCGTCGGCCTCGGCCACGCCACCCGGCTGCTGATGCTGGGCGACCCGGTCGGCGCCGCGGAGGCGGAGCGCATCGGACTGATCAGCGAGCTCACCGAGGAGGGCGCCGCCGGCACGCGGGCCGCCGCCCTCGCCCGCCGGCTGGCCGAAGGGCCCGCCCTCGCGCACGCCCAGACCAAGGCCCTGCTCACCGCCGAGCTCGACATGCCGCTGGCCGCCTCCGTCGAGATGGACGCCGCCACCCAGGCCCTCCTCATGCACGGCGAGGACTACGCCGAGTTCCACGCCGCCTTCACCGAGAAGCGCCCCGCGAAATGGCGGGGGCGGTGACCGTGCGGCCCCCGGCACCGGCCCGCCGGCCGCTGCGGATCGCCGTCATCGGCGGCGGCCCCGGCGGGCTCTACGCCGCGGCCCTCCTCAAGCGGGGCGACCCCGAGCGCGAGGTCACCGTCTGGGAGCGCAACGCGCCCACCGACACCTTCGGCTTCGGCGTCGTCCTGTCCGACGAGACCCTCGGCGGCATCGAGGACGCCGACCCGGTCGTCCACACCGCGCTCCGCCGCGAACTCGTCCACTGGGACGACGTCCACATCGTCCACCGCGGCCGGCTGCTCACCTCCACCGGCCACGGCTTCGCCGCCCTCGGCCGCCGCCGGCTCCTGGAGGTCCTGCACGAGCGCTGCGCCGACCTCGGCGTACGGCTCCGCTTCCGCGCCGAGGCCCCGCCCGCCGCCGAACTCGCCGCCTCCCACGACCTCGTTGTCGCCGCCGACGGCGTGCACAGCCGCACCCGGGAGGCGCACGCCGAGGTCTTCCGGCCCACGCTCACCACCCACCGCTGCCGCTACATCTGGCTTGCGACCGACTTCGCCCTCGACGCCTTCCGCTTCGAGATCGCCGAGACCGAGTACGGCGTGATGCAACTGCACGCCTACCCCTACGCCCACACCGCCGCCGAGCCCCACCCGCCCTCGGCCCGCCCCTCCCGGCAGGGCGTCCCCGCAGGCTCCTCCACCGTCATCGTCGAGATGCGCGAAGAGGTCTGGCGGGCCGCCGGGTTCGACGAACTCGACGAGGCCGAGTCCGCCGCCCGCTGCGCCAAGATCTTCGCGGAGGCGCTGCACGGCCGCGCCCTGCGCTCCAACAACTCCGCCTGGACCGCCTTCCGTACCGTCGTCAACGCCCGCTGGTCGCACGACAACGTCGTCCTCCTCGGCGACGCCGCCCACACCGCGCACTTCTCCATCGGCTCCGGCACCAAGCTCGCCGTCGAGGACGCCGTCGCCCTCGCCGCCCACGTCGACGCGCACCCCACCCTCGCCGAAGCGCTCACCGCCTACGAGGCCGAGCGCCGCCCCGTCGTCGAGTCCACCCAGCGGGCCGCCGCCGCCAGCCTGCGCTGGTTCGAGGAACTCGCCGGCCAACTCGACCGCCCCCCGCGCCAGTTCGCCTTCAACCTGCTCACCCGCAGCCGCCGCGTCACCCACGACAACCTGCGGCTGCGCGACCCCGGCTTCACCGCCGCCGTCGAGGCCGAGTTCGGCTGCCCGCCCGGCACCCCGCCCATGTTCACCCCCTTCCGGCTCGGCGGCCTCACCCTGCGCAACCGGGTCGTCGTCTCGCCCATGGACCTGTACGTCGCCGAGGACGGCGTCCCCGGCGACTTCCACCTCGTCCACCTCGGCGCCCGCGCGCTCGGCGGCGCCGGCCTGGTCATGACCGAGATGGTCTGCGTCAGCCCCCAGGGCCGGATCACCCCCGGCTGCACCGGCCTGTGGAACGACACCCAGCAGGCGGCCTGGACCCGGATCACCGACTTCGTCCACGCCCAGGCCCCCGGCACCGCGATCGGCGTCCAGCTCGGCCACTCCGGGCGCAAGGGCTCCACCCGCCTCATGTGGGAGGGCATCGACGAGCCGCTGCCGGCCGGCAACTGGCCGCTCGTCGCCGCCTCACCACTGCCCTACCGCCCCGGCGTCAACCAGGTCCCGCACGCCCTCGACCGGGCCGGACTCACCGCCGTACGCGAGCAGTTCACCGCCGCCGCGCGCCGGGCCGCCCGGGCCGGATTCGACCTGCTCGAACTCCACTGCGCCCATGGCTATCTGCTCTCCGGCTTCCTCTCCCCGCTGACCAACCACCGCACCGACGCCTACGGCGGCGACCTCGCCGGCCGGCTGCGCTACCCCCTCGAAGTCTTCGACGCGATACGGGAGGTGTGGCCCGCCGACCGGCCCATGACCGTCCGCATCTCCGCCACCGACTGGGCCGAGGGCGGCACCACCGCCGACGACGCCGTCGAGATCGCCCGCGCCTTCGCCGCCCACGGCGCCGACGCCCTCGACGTCTCCACCGGCCAGGTCGTGCCCGACGAGCGCCCCGAGTTCGGCCGCTCCTACCAGACGCCCTACGCCGACCGCATCCGCGCGGCCCTCGGCGTGCCCGTGATCGCGGTGGGCGCCATCTCCTCCTGGGACGACGTCAACTCCCTGCTGCTCGCGGGCCGCGCCGACCTCTGCGCCCTGGCCCGCCCCCACCTCTACGACCCCCACTGGACCCTGCACGCCGCCGCCGAACAGGGCTACCGGGGCCCCGCCGCCCCCTGGCCCGCGCCCTACCGGGCCGGCAGCCGCCGCCCGCCGACCGGCAGGAAGGACGCCTGACGGGAGGGCGGCGGCCCGGGGTGAACCCGTGGCCCGGGCGTCAGGACGGCAGCCAGCCCGGCCACCACGGCGGCACATTGCTCGCCGGGCAGAGCCCGGAGTCGCCCGGATAGCCGCCCGGGGTCGCCCGCGCGCTCACGTACCACCACGCGAGCAGACCCAACACCACGAGCACCGAGGCCAGTTGGGCGGAGGCGCGGACCGGGCGGGAGGCTCCGGCGGTCACCCGGCGGGCGGCCACCGCGGCGAGCAGCGCGGCCGTCACCGTGCCGCCCGCCAGCAGGACCAGCTCGCCGAGGTGGACCAGCCGGTGCGGCGGCTCCCAGGCCGCGTCGCAGAAGGCGCGGGCCCGGGCGGTCAGCGCGCTCGCGCCGTACGCGACGCCGAGGCTCACCGGCAGCGTCGCCCACCAGGACAGCCGCTGCCACCGGGAGACCGCGGGGGCGCTCACGAGGCGGCGGGACGGCCGCCGGTCCCGTACGGGTCCACGAACTCCGCCCCCCGCGCGTACAGCAGCTCGTGCAACGCCGCGAAGACCTCCGCCGAGCGCGTGCCCGGCCAGTTCTCCGGCAGCAGCTCCAGGGGCAGCACCGGGTCCGCGTACGGCAGCCGGCGCCAGGAGTCGAGGGCGAGCAGATACGCGCGGTAGGCGTCCTCGGGCGTGCCGGGCCCGGCCGGCCAGGCGCGCAGCACCGGCTCGTGGGCGTCCAGGAACTCCTCGTGCAGCTTGGCGATCGACGGCAGGTCCCACCAGCGGGCCACCGCCTCCGCCGTGGGCGCGAAGCCCAGGTGGTCGCCGCGGAACAGGTCCACGTACGAGGACAGCTCCAGCCGCTCCAGGGTGTGGCGGGTCTCCTCGTGGAGGCGGGCCGGGGCGATCCAGACGCCCGGCGCGGCCGTGCCGAAACCGAGCCGGGCCAGGCGCGAGCGCAGCAGGTGGCGCTTGTGGCGCTCGGCCTCCGGGACCGAGAAGACGGCGAGCACCCAGCCGTCCGACAGGGCGGGCTGCGTACGGCCGTAGATCCGGCGGTCGCCGTCGTCGAGCAGCATCCGCGCGTCGTCCGACAGCGCGTAGCCCGCGGCGCCGTCCGCCGTGCGCCGGGGCAGCAGCAGCCCGCGGCGCTTCAGCCGGGACACGGACGAGCGCACGGAGGGCGCGTCCACGCCGAACACGCCGAGCAGCCGGATCAGCTCCGCCACCGGAAGCGGCGCGCCGTCCGGCGCCCGACCGTACGCGCCGTACAGGGAGACGATCAGGGAACGAGGGGTGTGCTGCTCGGCCACGTGATCACTTTAGGCCGCCGGACGCCGTCGGGGGAGGTCCGGCCTCGGCGTCCCGCAGCCGGAACCGCTGGAGCTTCCCCGTCGCCGTGCGCGGCAGCGCGTCCAGGAAGACGATCTCGCGGGGCGCCTTGTACGGGGCGAGCCGGGCGCGGACGAAGGACCGCAGCGCCGTCGCCGTCCCGGGGTCGCGCGGCACTCCGTCCCGTACCACCGCGTAGGCCACCACGATCTGGCCGCGCAGCTCGTCGGGCCGGCCGACCACCGCCGCCTCGACGACGTCCGGGTGGGCCAGCAGCGCCTCCTCCACCTGGGGGCCCGCGATGTTGTAGCCGGCCGAGATGATCATGTCGTCGGCGCGGGCGACGTAACGGAAGTAGCCGTCGGGTTCGCGGACGTACGTGTCACCGGTGAGGTTCCAGCCGTCGTGCACGTAGTCCGTCTGGCGCGGGTCCGCCAGATAGCGGCAGCCGACCGGGCCGCGGACCGCGAGCAGTCCCTCCTCGCCGTCCGGGACCTCGACGAGTCCCGTCCCGTCGCGGCCGACGACGCGCGCCTGCCAGCCGGGGACCGGCCGGCCGGTGGCGCCCGGCCGGATCTCGCCGTCGGCGGCGGAGATGAAGATGTGCAACAGTTCGGTCGCCCCGATGCCGTTGATCAGCTTCAGGCCGGTGCGCTTGTGCCATGCCTCCCAGGTCGCCTCGGGAAGGTGCTCGCCCGCCGAGACGCAGCGGCGCAGCGAGCCGAGGTCGGGGCCGTGGCCGGGCCGGCTGTCGTGCTGGGGGGACTCGAGCTCCTCCAGCATCACCCGGTAGGCGGTCGGCGCGGTGAAGAGCACCGACACCCGGTGCCGCTCGATCGCGGCGAGCAACTGCTGCGGACCCGCCTGTTCCAGGAGGACCGCGGACGCCCCGGCCCGCAGCGGGAAGACGACCAGCCCGCCCAGGCCGAAGGTGAAGCCGAGCGGCGGGGAACCGGCGAAGACGTCGTCCGGCTCCGGGCGCAGGACGTGCGCCGAGAAGGTGTCGGCCACGGCCAGCACGTCCCGGTGGAAGTGCATACAGCCCTTGGGGCGCCCGGTGGTGCCGGAGGTGAAGGCGATCAGCGCCACGTCGTCGGCGGCGGTCGGCACCGCCTCGTACCGGTCCGGCTTGCCGGCGGCCAGGCTGAGCAGGTCGTCGGGCCCATCACCGCCGTACGGGGTGATGCGCAGCCCCGGCACGTCGGCCTTCTCCAGCTCGTCGAGGGCGCGCACGTCGCACAGGGCGTGGCTGCACCGGGCCATCTCGCCCATCACGGCAAGCTCCCGCGCCCGCTGCTGCGCGAGGACGGTGACGGCGACCGCGCCGGCCTTCATCACGGCGAGCCAGCAGGCGGCGAGCCAGGGGGTGGTGGGGCCGCGCAGCAGCACCCGGTTGCCGGGGCGGACGCCGAGGTCGGTGTCGAGGACATGGGCGATCCGGTCGACGCGCTCGCGCAGCTCCCCGTACGTCCAGACCTCGCCCTCGCCGTCACGGAACACCGGGCGGTCGGCGCCGAACCGTTCCACCGTGCGGTCGAGCAGCTCGGCCCCGCAGTTGAGCCGGTCGGGGTAGGCGAGGGAGGGCAGGTCGAAGAGAAGCCGGGGCCACTGGTCCGGCGGCGGCAGATGGTCGCGGGCGAAGGTGTCCAGATGGGCCGAGGGTGTCAGCTCCATACGTCCGTCCCCCTGTCGGGTGGGATCGTCGAGGACCGTCGGACTGGGACGGTCGAGAACCGTCGCGGTGGGGTCGAGCCGGGGTCGAGCGTCGCCAAACGAGCGTATCGTGATGGTGACGACAGTCAACGGTTCGCGATAGAAGCCACCGTCGGCGCCCGCGGGGCGCCAGAGAGGGCCGCCGCAGATGGCCGCATTCTCGCTCGATCCGGAACAGACCGCCTGGTGCGCACGGCTGCGGGAGCTCGCCGCCGACCACCTGCGCCCGCTCGCCGACAAGGGCCCGCCGGGCCGCGTCAACCGTCCCCTGGTCGCCGCTCTCGGCGAGCACGGCCTGCTGGCCCGCCTCTTTGAGTCCGGCGCGCTCGACCTGTGCCTGATGCGCGAGTCCCTCGCCCACGCCTGTACGGAGGCCGAGACCGCGCTCGCCCTCCAGGGCCTCGGGGCCCACCCCGTCGCCGCCTTCGGCACGCCCGAGCAGCGCGCCCGCTGGCTCCCCGAGGTCGTCGCGGGCCGCGCGGTGGCCGCCTTCGCCCTCTCCGAACCCGGCGCGGGCTCCGACGCCGCCGCCCTGTCCCTGGAGGCCGTCCCGGACCCGGCGACGGGCGGGTGGCGCCTGTACGGCGAGAAGCGCTGGATCTCGAACGCGCCCGAGGCGGACGTGATGACGGTGTTCGCCCGGACGGGGGAGGCGGACGGACCTGGTGGTGCCGGGGGCGGCCGTGGTGGGGCGGGGGCTGGTGGTGGCGGCGCGCGTGATGCGGCGGGCGGTGGCGGTGCCGGTGGCGGTGGCGGTGCCGGTGGCGGTGGCGAGGCCGGTGGCGGTGGCGAGGCCCGCACGGGGGCGGCCGGTGGCGGAGCGGGCCGTTCCGGTGCCCGGGGCGTCACCGCCTTCCTCGTCCCGGCCGGGCGGGAGGGCCTTTCGGGGGAGGCCCTCGACATGCTCGCCCCGCACGCCCTCGGGAGCCTCGTCTTCGACGGGGTTCCGGTCGGTCCCGACGACGTGCTCGGCGAGCCGGGACAGGGCTTCCGGGTCGCCATGAACACCCTCAACCTCTTCCGGCCCAGCGTCGGCGCCTTCGCCGTCGGCATGGCACAGGCCGCGCTCGACGCCACCCTCGCCCACACCGCCGCGCGCCCCGCCTTCGGCGGCGTCCTCGCCGACCTCCAGGCCGTCGCCCACCAGGTCGCCGAGATGGCCACCCGCACCGAGGCGGCCCGGCTCCTCGTCTACGCGGCGGCCGAGGCGTACGACCGCGGCGACCCGGACGTACCGCGCCGGGCCGCCATGGCGAAACTGTTCGCCACCGAGACCGCGCAGTACGTCGTCGACGCCGCCGTCCAACTGCACGGTGCCCGCGCCCTCCAGCGCGGCCACCTGCTGGAACACCTCTACCGGGAGGTGCGGGCACCCCGTATCTACGAGGGGGCGACGGAGGTGCAACGCACGATCATCGCGAAGGAGCTCTACAAGGGGCGGCGGCGGGCCGGGCAGCCCGCCGAATCCCCGTCCACGCCCCCGGCGCCCTCCGCGCCCGCGCCCGCGCCCCCGACCCCCGCCGAACCCGCGCCCGCGCCCCCGCCCCCGTCCGCAGCCACCTCGGCCGTCACCTCCGGAGCCACCCCGGGCGTCACCTCAGGAGCCGCGACATGAGCCTGCACCGGCACAACCCCGCAGAACTCTCCCCGCCCACCGGGTTCAGCCACGCCGTCACCGCCACCGGCACCCGGCTCGTCTTCCTCGCCGGTCAGACCAGCCTCGACCGGGACGGGAAGGTGACGGGGGAGAGCCTGCCCGAGCAGTTCGAGACGGCCCTCGCCAACCTCCTGGCCGCGCTGCGCCACGCCGGCGGCTCGCCCGCCGACCTCGCGCGCGTCACCGTCTACGCCACGGACGTCGCCGACTACCGCCACCACGCCCACGAACTCGGCCGCATCTGGCGCCGGTTGGCGGGCCGTGACTATCCGGCGATGGCGGTCGTCGGAGTCGTACGGCTGTGGGACGAACAGGCGCTGGTCGAACTGGACGGGTTCGCGGTCCTGGACTGACCCCGCCCGGGAAGATCAACTGGTCACCTCCGGAGGGCGGGCTTAGGGTCGAAAGGTGGACCGACCGGCCCACGGCTCCCTCCGGTGAGGGCGCGATGCGCCATGAGCAATCCCAAGCCGACGACCCCGCAGAAGACCGCCGCACCCCGGACGGGAGGCGACGGCAAGGGGATCGCGCTCTTCGTGATCGCCTCCTGCCAGTTGATGGTCGTCCTCGACATCACCATCGTGAACATCGCGCTCCCGGACATCCAGAGAGCGCTCGACTTCTCCACCACCAGTCTGTCGTGGGTGGTCAACGCCTACACGCTGACCTTCGGCGGCCTGCTGCTCCTGGGGGGCCGCTTCGGCGACATCCTCGGCCGACGGCGGGTCTTCGTCTTCGGCGTGCTGCTGTTCGGACTGGCCTCGCTGTTCTGCGGGCTGGCGCAGGCCGAGTGGCAACTCCTGGCCGCGCGCGCCCTCCAGGGCGTCGGCGGCGCCATCGCCTCCCCGACCGCGCTGTCCCTCATCACCAGCACCTTCGAGGAAGGCCCCGAACGCAACCGCGCCTTCGGCGTGTTCGCGGGCGTCTCGGCGGGCGGCGGCGCGATCGGCCTGGTCGCGGGCGGCATGCTGGTCGAATGGCTCGACTGGCGCTGGATCTTCTTCGTCAACGTGCCGATCGCCCTGCTGATCGCCTTCCTCACCCCCCGGCACGTCCGGGAGTCCGAGCGGCACCCCGGCCACTTCGACCTCGCCGGCGCGCTCACGTCGACGCTCGGCATGGCGGCGCTGGTGTACGGGTTCATCCGGGCCTCGCAGGAGGGCTGGCGCGACCCGTACACGATCGGCTCGTTCGCCGCGGCGGTCGTGCTGCTGGCCGCGTTCATCGCGATCGAACGCCGCTCCCAGCAGCCCATCACACCCCTGCACATGTTCGCCGACCGCAACCGCTCGGGCACCTACGCCATCATGCTGTGCCTGGCCGCGGCGATCTTCGGCATGTTCTTCTTCCTGACGCTCTTCGTGCAGCAGGTGCTGGCCTTCAGCCCCTTGGCGACGGGCTTCGCGTTCCTGCCGGTCAGCGCGATCATCGCGGTGGCGGCCGGCCTCACGTCCAGCCTGCTGCCCAGGTACGGGCCGAAGCCCTTCATGGTGACGGGTTCGGTGCTGGCCGCGCTCGGACTGGCCTGGCTGACTCTGACCGATGTGCACTCCACGTACGCGGGCAGCATCCTCGGGCCGATCCTCGTCTTCGGCTTCGGCATGGGCTTCATCTTCGTCTCGCTGACCATCATGGCCCTGTCGAACGTCCCGCAGCGCGAGTCGGGTGCCGCCTCCGGTCTGCTCAACGCCATGCAGCAGGTGGGCGGTTCGCTGGGACTGTCCATCCTGGTCACGGTCTTCGGCACCTACAGCCGCAACGAGGCGGAGAAGCAGGTGCCCGCCTTCCTCTCCCAGGCGGGACCGCTGGAGAAGGCCCAGTTCGCGAGGACCGGCGAACTCCCGCCGCCCTACGCCGACCAGGTGCTGACCTCCGGCGTCTCCGCGGGCTTCATCACGGCCGCCGTCTTCGCCGCCGTCTCCGCGCTCATCGCCCTCTTCGTCATCAAGGTCCGCCCCTCCGACATCGAACGCCTGAAGGGCGGTGGGATGCTGCCGGGTGCCTGAGGACCGGATCACCGCTCGTATCCGTTTGAACGCCTCCCGTTCGAGACAGTGTTCGACGGAACCCGAAAGACGAGCGAGAGCAGGCACCGTGAGACAGCACCCGAGACAGCACCGGGCCCGCCGGATATCCCTGACGGCAGCGGCGGCGGCATCGGCCGCCGCCGCTGCCGTGTTCCTGACGTCCGGCACCGGCCTCGCCGGGAACCTCGGCCCGACCGCTCCTGCGGCGGCCGAACCGACCGACGGAGGGGACACCGTCGGCGTGACCGTGGGCACGACCGCCGGAGAGTCCTCGACCGGCACGACGAGCGGCGGGGCGGACGGCGGGGCGGACGGCGGCACGACCTCCGGCGAGACCACGGGCGGCGACACCACGGGCGGCGAGAGCTCGGGCGGCACGGTCGGCGTCAGCGAGGGCACGACCTCGGGCGAGACCACGGGGGGTGACACCACGGGCGGCGAGAGCACCGGCGGCACCGTCGGCGTCAGCGAGGGCACGACCTCGGGCGAGACCTCCGGCGGCGGCGACCCCACCCCGAGCCCGACCCCGACCGCCCCGCCGACGCAGCCGGGCACCGGCCCCATCCCGTACACCGCGCACCCCTGCTGGTCCGCGGACTCGAAGCCGATCACCGGCACCTTCGTCGCCCTGGTCCCCGCCGGCACCCTCCCGAGCGGCAACAAGGCGACCCTGGTCGAGCTCACCTTCACCCCGTGGACGGACCCGCGGACGGGCATCCGCACCGACGACGAGATCGTCACCCGCTTCGCGACGACCGGCGGCGCGTGGACGGCGGCCCGGCCGGCGAAGCTGGAGCTGGACACCACCGCCGTCAAGCCCTTCCGCCCGGTCGTGGACGGCACCACCCTGAAGATGCCCGAGATCCGCCTCACCGCCATCACCTGCTGGAACGACACCGTCGCCGCCCTCGCCGGCACCCTCCGCTTCGGCGGCACCGGCGGCAACGGCGGCCCCGAGGTCAAGGTCCCGGTGACCTGGCAGCGCTCCTGACGATCCCTCCGCACACCGAGGCCCCGTCACCCTGCCGGAGAGGCAGGGTGACGGGGCCTCACCTCACCGGGCCGGTCAGATGTCCCGGAAGATCTCGATCTGTGCCCCCACCGAGTTCAGCCGCTCCGCCAAGTCCTCGTACCCCCGGTTGATGACGTACACGTTGCGCAGCACCGACGTGCCCTCGGCCGCCATCATCGCCAGGAGGACGACCACGGCCGGGCGGAGGGCCGGGGGGCACATCATTTCGGCGGCGCGCCAGCGGGTGGGGCCCTCGACCAGGACGCGGTGGGGGTCGAGGAGCTGGAGGCGGCCGCCGAGGCGGTTGAGGTCGGTGAGGTAGATGGCGCGGTTGTCGTAGACCCAGTCGTGGATCAGGGTCTTGCCCTGGGCGGTGGCCGCGATCGCCGCGAAGAAGGGGACGTTGTCGATGTTGAGGCCCGGGAAGGGCATCGGGTGGATCTTGTCGATCGGCGCCTCCAGCTTGGAGGGGCGGACCGTGAGGTCGACCAGGCGGGTGCGGCCGTTGTCGGCCGGGTATTCGGGGGAGCGGTCGTGGTCGAGCCCCATCTCCTCCAGGACCGCGAGCTCGATCTCCATGAACTCGATCGGCACCCGGCGGATGGTCAGTTCGGATTCGGTGACCACGGCCGCGGCCAGCAGGCTCATCGCCTCGACCGGGTCCTCGGAGGGGGAGTAGTCGACGTCCACGTCGATGTCCCGGATGCCGTGCACGGTGAGCGTGGTGGTGCCGATGCCCTCGACCCGTACGCCCAGGGCCTCCAGGAAGAAGCACAGGTCCTGGACCATGTAGTTGGAGGAGGCGTTGCGGATGACGGTGACGCCGTCGTGGCGGGCGGCGGCCAGCAGGGCGTTCTCGGTCACCGTGTCGCCGCGCTCGGTCAGGACGATCGGGCGGTCGGGGACGACGGACGACTCGACCTGGGCGTGGTAGAGGCCCTCGGTGGCGGTGATGTCCAGGCCGAAGCGGCGCAGCGCGATCATGTGCGGCTCGATCGTGCGGGTGCCGAGGTCGCAGCCGCCGGCGTACGGCAGCTTGAAGCGGTCCAGGCGGTGCAGCAGCGGGCCGAGGAACATGATGATCGAGCGGGTCCGGATGGCGGCCTCGGCGTCGATGGCCTCCATGTCCAGCTCGGCCGGCGGCACGATCTCCAGGTCGACGCCCTCGTTGATCCAACGGGTGCGCACGCCGATCGAGTTGAGCACCTCCAGGAGGCGGAAGACCTCCTCGATGCGGGCCACCCGGCGCAGCACCGTACGGCCCTTGTTGAGAAGCGAGGCGCACAGCAGCGCGACACAGGCGTTCTTGCTGGTCTTGACGTCGATGGAGCCGGAGAGGCGGCGGCGGCCGACCACCCGCAGGTGCATGGGGCCGGCGTAACCCAGAGAGACGATCTCGCTGTCCAGCGCTTCGCCGATGCGAGCGATCATCTCAAGGCTGATGTTCTGGTTTCCGCGCTCGATCCGGTTGACGGCGCTCTGACTGGTACCGAGCGCGTCCGCCAGTTGGGTCTGGGTCCAGCCCCGGTGCTGACGGGCGTCACGGATGAGCTTGCCGATGCGTACGAGGTAGTCGTCTGCCATGGCGTCACGTTATCTCAGATATGAGATGTGACTCGCCATGGGGTAGGCCATCAGAGTGACGCGTGGGGCGACGAGCCGTGGGCCACGGGGTGGCGCGGCTCGTAGAGCGGCAGTTCGGTCCCGCTCGGCAGGCGTACGGCGCACACCAGGCCCCAGCCCTGGTCGCTGATGGGGCGTGAGACCTCCGCGCCCCGGTCCTCCAGCATCTTCAGGCTCTCGGCGACGTCGTCGCACATCAGATAGACCTCGTTCTTGGGCTCCCCGTCGGTGGGATGCACCGCGATCTCGGCCGGCGGCAGCCCGAAGATGAGCCAGCCGCCTCCCGCGTCGACGTGGTCGAAGCCGACCACGTCCTTGAGGAAGGCGCGGTCCGCCTCCGCGTCCCGGGTGTAGAGGATCACATGCGCGCCGCTGAACATGGCTCAATCGTGCGCCCCCGCCCCCTGTGCGGCAATCGCTCCGCGGCCGTACGGGGAGGGTGGGGCGGTGTCACGCCTCCTCCCGCAGCCGCACCCGCTGGATCTGGCAGGCGAGCGCCCTACGCGCCGCCGCCGACCCGGCCGCCGTCCCGCCACCGGTCCCGCCGCCGCCCTCGCCCCTGGTGGCGAGCTCGTCGAGGCCGCGGGCGATCCGGTCGTACGCCTCCTGGTGCCGGGGCGCCAACTCCGTACGGTGCGCCCGCAGGTCCTCCTCCACCAGGCGGCGCAGCGCGTCCACGTTCCGCGGGGTGAACCGTTTCCGGCCACGGGCGAGCGCGTGCACCAGGCGGGCGCAGTGGGCCGGTTCGGCCCCGGTCTCGTCGAGGAGGTCCGTGATGTCCTCGGCCAGGCCCCACAGGCGCCCTTCGAGCCAGGAGGTGTCCCGCTGGTCGAGCGAGAGGTCCGCCGCCCTGTCCGTCTCCGCCCTGGCCTTGGCCACCTGCTTGGAGACGGCGGGCTGGCTCATCCCGGCGAGCCGGGCGAGCCGCTCCTGGGTCCAGCCGAGACCGGCGAAGACCTGGACCATCTCGGCGCGCAGGGCGCGCATCTCCTCGCCGGCCCGGATGACCTCGTTCATCCCGGCGAACATCCGCTCGACCTGTTCCTCGGTCATCCCTGCCCGGTCCACACCTGTCACTCCTCGGTTATACACCCCTGGACAGGACTTATAACCAGGTTGTAGAACCAGGTTATGGACTTCTTCCACGGCCCCGACGGCACCCGTCTCGCCCACCGCGCCCTCGGATCCGGAGCCCCGCTCCTCTGTGTCCCCGGCGGCCCCGCCGACTCCGCGTACCTCGGCGACCTCGGCGGCCTGTCCGCGCACCGCACCCTGCTGATCCCGGACCTGCGCGGCACCGGCCGCTCCGCCGCGCCCCGGGACCCCGCCACGTACCGCTGCGACCGTCTCGTCGACGACGTCGAGGCCCTGCGCGTGCATCTCGGCCTCGAACGGATCGATCTCCTCGGGCACTCGGCGGGCGCGAACATCGCCACGCAGTACGCGGCCCGCCACCCGCACCGCGTGGCCCGGCTCGCCCTCGTCACTCCCGGCACCCGCGCCGTCGGCATCGGCATCGCCGCCGAGGACCGGCTGGCCCTCGCCCGGCTCCGCGCGGGGGAGTCGTGGTTCCCGGCGGCCTTCACCGCCCTGGAGGCGATCAACGCGGGCACGGGGACCGGGGCCGGCTGGGAGGCCGTCGCCCCCTTCCGTTACGGCCGCTGGGACGAGGCGACCCGGCGTCACCACGCCGAGGGGCGCCCCGCCGCCCCCGAGGTCCTCGCGCGCTTCGGCGCCGAGGGGGCCTTCACTCCGGCCGCCACCCGCGCGGCGCTCGCCGCCCTCGACGGCGTCCCCATCCTGCTGCTCGCCGGCGAGCACGACCTGAACAGCCCGCCGTGCGCGGTGGCCGAGTTCGCCGGCCTCTTCCCCGAGGTCCCCGGGGCCGCCTTCGCCGTCCAGCCCGGAGCCGGGCACTATCCCTGGCTCGACGACCCGGAACGCTTCACGGCCACCCTGACCGCGTTCCTCGGCTCGACGGACGCGCCCCCGTGGTCCGCGGCGGGCACGCCCGCCTCACCCCCGACGGGCACACCCCCGTCGCCCCCGGCGGCCGCGCCGGCGCTCCCGTCGGCCCCGCCGAGGCCCGGTCGCGGCCCGATCGTGACCGGCGTCGCGCATGGCGGGGCATGACCGACCGCCGGTGATGTACTAGAGTTATCTCGACATCGAGATATCTGCCGAGGCGCACCGCTGCCGCCACACGGTAAGGGTTACCTAACTTAGCCTTACCTTAGCGGATCGACGACGTGTACGTGGCGGCAGGATGTGGTGGAACGCGCACATATATGAAGGAGACTGTCGTGTCGGCGAACAGCTTCGACGCCCGCAGCACGCTGCGCGTGGGCGACGAGTCGTACGAGATCTTCCGCCTGGACAAGGTGGAGGGCTCGGCCCGGCTCCCCTACAGCCTTAAGGTTCTGCTGGAGAACCTGCTCCGCACCGAGGACGGCGCGAACATCACCGCCGACCACATCCGGGCCCTCGGCAACTGGGACTCCCAGGCCCAGCCCAGCCAGGAGATCCAGTTCACGCCCGCGCGCGTGATCATGCAGGACTTCACCGGTGTCCCCTGTGTCGTCGACCTCGCCACCATGCGCGAGGCCGTCGCGGCGCTCGGCGGCGACCCGGCGAAGATCAACCCGCTCTCCCCGGCCGAGATGGTCATCGACCACTCCGTCATCGCCGACAAGTTCGGCACCAACGACGCGTTCGCGCAGAACGTCGAGCTGGAGTACGGCCGCAACAAGGAGCGCTACCAGTTCCTGCGCTGGGGCCAGACCGCCTTCGACGACTTCAAGGTCGTCCCGCCCGGCACCGGCATTGTGCACCAGGTGAACATCGAGCACCTGGCCCGCACGGTCATGGTCCGCAACGGCCAGGCGTACCCCGACACCCTCGTCGGCACCGACTCGCACACCACCATGGTGAACGGCCTCGGCGTCCTCGGCTGGGGCGTCGGCGGCATCGAGGCCGAGGCCGCCATGCTCGGCCAGCCGGTCTCCATGCTGATCCCGCGCGTCGTCGGCTTCAAGCTGACCGGCGAGCTGCCCACCGGCACCACCGCCACCGACCTGGTCCTCACGATCACCGAGATGCTGCGCAAGCACGGCGTCGTCGGCAAGTTCGTCGAGTTCTACGGTGAGGGCGTCGCCGCCACCTCGCTCGCCAACCGCGCCACCATCGGCAACATGTCGCCGGAGTTCGGCTCCACCGCCGCGATCTTCCCGATCGACGGCGAGACCCTGAACTACCTCAAGCTCACCGGCCGCTCCGAGCAGCAGGTCGCGCTCGTCGAGGCGTACGCCAAGGAGCAGGGCCTCTGGCTCGACCCGGCCGCCGAGCCCGACTTCTCCGAGAAGCTGGAGCTCGACCTCTCCACGGTCGTCCCCTCCATCGCCGGCCCGAAGCGCCCGCAGGACCGCATCGTCCTCGCCAACGCCGCCGCGCAGTTCGCCCAGGACGTCCGCAACTACGTGGACGACGTGGACGAGGCGGGCAAGGAGTCCTTCCCGGCCTCCGACGCCCCGGCCAACCACCCCAACGGCGCCCCGTCGAAGCCGGTCCAGGTGACCGCCCCCGACGGCTCGACCTACGAGCTCGACCACGGTGCGGTGACGGTCGCGGCCATCACCTCCTGCACCAACACCTCGAACCCGTACGTCATGGTCGCCGCCGCGCTCGTCGCGAAGAAGGCCGTGGAGAAGGGCCTGACCCGTAAGCCGTGGGTCAAGACCACCCTCGCCCCGGGCTCGAAGGTCGTCACCGACTACTTCGACAAGGCGGGCCTGACCCCGTACCTCGACAAGGTCGGCTTCAACCTCGTCGGCTACGGCTGCACCACCTGCATCGGCAACTCCGGCCCGCTGCCGGAGGAGGTCTCCAAGGCCGTCAACGAGCACGACCTCGCGGTCACCTCGGTCCTCTCCGGCAACCGGAACTTCGAGGGCCGCATCAACCCCGACGTCAAGATGAACTACCTGGCCTCCCCGCCGCTGGTCGTCGCCTACGCCATCGCGGGCTCCATGAAGGTGGACATCACCAAGGACGCCCTCGGCACGGACCAGGACGGCAAGCCGGTCTACCTGGCCGACATCTGGCCCTCCGAGGCCGAGGTCAACGACGTCGTCGCCAACGCCATCGGCGAGGACATGTTCTCCAAGTCCTACAGCGACGTCTTCGCGGGCGACGCCCAGTGGCAGGCGCTGTCGATCCCGACCGGCAACACCTTCGAGTGGGACCCCGAGTCCACCTACGTCCGCAAGCCCCCGTACTTCGAGGGCATGACGATGGAGACCACCCCGGTCACCGACATCACGGGCGCCCGCGTGCTCGCGAAGCTCGGCGACTCGGTCACCACCGACCACATCTCCCCGGCCGGTGCCATCAAGGCCGACACCCCCGCCGGCAAGTACCTCACCGAGCACGGTGTGGAGCGTCGTGACTTCAACTCCTACGGCTCGCGCCGAGGCAACCACGAGGTCATGATCCGCGGCACCTTCGCCAACATCCGCCTGCGCAACCAGATCGCGCCGGGCACCGAGGGCGGCTACACCCGCGACTTCACGCAGGAGGGCGGCCCGGTCTCCTTCATCTACGACGCCTCGCAGAACTACCAGGCCGCCGGCGTCCCGCTGGTCATCCTGGGCGGCAAGGAGTACGGCTCCGGCTCGTCCCGCGACTGGGCGGCCAAGGGCACGGCCCTCCTCGGCGTCAAGGCCGTCATCACCGAGTCGTACGAGCGCATCCACCGCTCG